>JANQME010000048.1 GCA_028280205.1 Longimicrobiales bacterium | reverse complement strand
TCCGGCCGGGTGCTGCTCGGAGAGCGGCGCGGCGCGTCCGACTTCACCGCCACCGTCGAACCGCTCAACTGGGACGTCCTCGAGACGCTCGCACCCGGCTTCCCCTGGCCCGGGAGTGGACGGGCCACGGTCTCGCTGGACGGCCTGCTGCGCGACTCCGTCGTCATCGACGCCTCGTTCGAGCACGTCAGCCCCTTCGGCCTCCGCTCGGTCGCCGATGTGCGCGGGAGCCTGGCCCGCGCCTCGGAGGTCGGTCCGTGGCGGACCGATCTCGAGGTCGATCTGCAGCCTCTGTCCGTCGGGCTCTTCGCCGAGTATCTCCCCGACCTGGCGCTGGGCGGGACGGTCACCGGGCCGATGACGGTGCGCGGACCGTCGACCGATCTGCGCGTCGGGGCCGAGCTCTCCTCCGGGGAGGGGCTGCTGGCGTTCGATGCCTCCTTCGACGCGACGAACCCCGTCTCGCGCTACCGCCTCGATGCGACCGCGGACGGCTTCCCTGCGGCGGAGCTCGTCGGGCGCCTCCCGGAGGGGACGTCGTGGAGCGGGACCGTGGACCTCCTGGGAGCGGGCATCGACGCCGACTCCATGACGCTGGCGACCACCGTCGTCGCGGGCGCGTCCCGTCTCGGCGACGTGCGCGTCGACAGCGTCGCCACCCGGATACGGGTCTCAGGCGGGATGATCGTAGCGGATTCACTGCGCGCCACGGTGGCGGGGATCGACGTCTCCGGCCGTGGTCAGCTCGGTCTCGTCGAGGGCCGGTCGGGGAGCGCCCGCCTCGACTTCGGAGGAGCCTCGGTGCGCGGGCTGCGCCCCTTCCTCATGGGCGTTCCCGACTCCGTGCTCGTTCGGGACGACCTCACCGAGCTCGACCGTGAGTTCCTCGTGCTCCAGGGTGTGGATCCGGACACGCTGCCCGCCTCGGACGACGTACGGCTCGACGGGAGCGTGGAGGGCTCCGCCACCATCACCGGACGCTTCGGTTCCTTCGAGCTCGGGATGATCGTCGACGTCTTCGACGGCCGCTGGCGCCACAACGCCGTGGATACGGTGCGCATCGGCCTCACCGCGACCGAACTTCCGACGCGGACCGGCGCATGGCTGGTCGGGGCGAGCGCGCGGGGTCTCGAGTGGGAGGGGAGGACGTTCGAGCGGGGCGGCTTCGAGGTCGACGTCGTCGAGCTCACCGGCGAGGGCCGCGTCGAGCTCGTGCGGCAGCCGGGTGAGCGCTACCGTGTGGTCGGCGACTTCGCGCTCGACTCCCTGGGCGGCGAGGTGGGTGTGGACGACGCGCTCGTCGAAGTCTTCGACGACGAGTACGTGCTCACCCGGCCGGGGCGTGTCCGCTGGGACGACGGGTCGCTCGTGGTCGACCGGCTGGAGGCCGAGCGAGCAGGCCCCGACCCGATGACCGTCTCGGTCGGCGGAGTGCTGCGAAGGGGCGGGGAGAGCGACTTCCACCTGGCGCTCTCCGGGCTGCGCGTCGAACGACTCATGCACATCCTGCAGCTCGAGCGTCCCTCGGTCTCCGGACAGGTCGATCTGGATCTCGACGTCACGGGTCCCGCGGAAGCGCCGCGCATCGACGGGACGCTGAACGTGCTCGGCCCCCGCTACGAGACGCTGAACCTCACCCGGGTTTCGGGTTCGCTGGGGTACGTGGACCGCCGGCTCGACTTCGATCTGGAGGGGTGGGACGGCATCCGCTCCGCGGTGTCGTTCGCGGGCGCGTTCCCGATCGACCTCTCCCTGGGCGAGGTGGAGGAGCGGGTCGTCGAGGCGCCGATGAGCATCGAGCTGTCGGCAGACTCGCTGGACGCGGCGATCGCCCTCGGCTACGTGACGGCGCTCGAAGGTGTGGTGGGTTCCATCTCCGGCGAGGTGGCCGTCCGCGGCACGCCGGCGAGCCCGCGGCCGGAGGGCTCGGTGCGGCTGTCGAACGCGGCGTGGTCGATCGACGCGATCGGGGTCCGCCACACGGGCGTCTCCGGCGTGGCGCGGGTACGGCCCGACCGGACGGTCGAGGTCGAGCTCGTCGCGGCCGGGCCCGGACGCTCCGACGTGAACGGTACGATCCGCCTCCAGCCGCTGGACAACCCGGAGCTCGATCTGCGCTTCGATTTCCGGAGCTTCCAGGCGGTGCGGCGGGCCGACATGGAAGGAACCATCAGCGGCGGCTTCACGCTCGGGGGGCGGTACCGAAGACCGACCGTCGAGGGTGCGATCTCGGTCGAGGCGGGGACGATCTACGTGGACGAGCTGCAGCGAAACGCGGGCGTCGTGAACCTGTCCGATCCCTTCCTCTTCGACGGCGGTCTCGCCGTCGACACGACGGCCCTGGTCTCGCAGCCGATCTTCGCGGGGCTGCGCAACCCGTTCTTCGACAACCTCCGGGTCGACGTCGACCTCTCGGTGCCGCGCGGGAACTGGCTCCGCTCGCTCGACACGAATGCGGAGCTCGTGGGTGATCTCGTCGTCCTGTACGATCGGTCCGCGGACAACTTCGTGCTCATCGGCGAGCTGCAGGCGGTGCGCGGGTCACACAACGTGCTCGGGCGCTCGTTCGAGGTCGACGAGGGAACGGTGAGCTTCATCGGCCGTCCCGGCATGAATCCCGACCTGAACATCTTGGCCGCTACGCGCATCCGTCGTCCGGACGACGTGCCGTTCGCGGTGCAGGCGCAGGTGACCGGTTCGCTGCTGCGGCCCGTCGTCTCGCTCACGACGGAGGAGAGCGGGCTCGCCGAGGAGGACCTGGTCTCGTACATCGTGACCGGGCAGCCGAGCGGGGCGCTCGGCCTCTCGCAGGGATCCGCGGTGGTGCAGGGTGTGGGAACCTACCTCGGCGGTCGGTTCGCGAACCAGTTCGGGACGGCGATCGCCCAGGAGTTGGGCGCCCTCAGCCTCGACTACGTCTCGATCCAGCAGGGTGCGGCCACCCAGCTCGACGGGAGCCTGGCGGGAGCCACGCAGGTCGAGCTCGGACGCTATGTGGGCGAGGATCTCTTCCTGATCATGGTCATCCGGCCCTTCGACTCCGGACCGCAGGACCAGAACCCGCTCGCCGGTGTGCGGGTAGAATGGGCACTGACGGACGACTACAACTCGGAGATCTTCTTCGAGGACCGCTTCCTGAGGAGCAGCAACGCGCTCCTCGGCTCGTCGTCCGGTCTTCTCGAAAACAACCGTCGGGTGTACGGCGTCTTCCTCTTCCGCGAGTGGGGGTACGGAGGAGACGCAGGCCCCGCTCCAGACCGGTAGGTAGCTCCGATGCAGATTGCCAAGATCGCCGGCCTCATGACGGCGATGACCCTGATCTTCGTCGCCTTCGGCCAGTACATGGGCGGCTCTTCGGGGGCCGTCCTCTTCTTCGTCATCGCGATGGCGCTCAACTTCGGGACGTACTGGTTCAGCGACCGCGCCGTCCTACGCATGTACAAGGCGCGCACGCTCGGGCCGGAAGACGCGCCCGACCTGTACCGGATGGTCGACCGACTCCGTCAGAACGCCGGCCTTCCGATGCCGACCGTCGCCATCGCGCCACAGCGGCAGCCCAACGCCTTCGCGACGGGGCGCAATCCCGAGAACGCCGTGGTCTGCGTGACCGTGGGTCTCATGGACGTGCTCAATCCTCGTGAGCTGGAGGGGGTCATCGCGCACGAGCTGGCCCACATCAAGCATCGGCACATGCTCGTCGGCACGCTCGCCGCGGGGATGGCCGGCGCGATCGGCCTCCTGGCCAGCGTCGCGCGCTGGGGCGTGATCCTGGGAACCGGGCGGGACGACGACGGGGGCAATCCGTTCGTCCTGCTGCTCATGGCGGTCGTGGCACCGATCGCCGCGATGATCGTGCAGTTCGCCATCAGCCGTCAGAACGAGTACCAGGCCGACGCCACGGCGGCGCGGATCGCCGGAGACCGCTCCGGACTCCAGAGCGCGCTCCGCCGCATCGAGGCCGCGGCGGAGCAGGTCCCGATGCAGGTCAATCCGGCGGGTGCCCACGTGGCGATCATCAACCCGTTCGCGAGCGGTCGGGGCGTGCCCTTCGCCAACCTCTTCCGCACGCACCCGCCCACGGACGACCGGATCGCCGCGCTCGACCGCGTGGAGATCTGAGGGCGCGGAACCGAGCGACCTCAGGAGTCCCGCGCGCGGCGGTCCCACGGTCCGCCGCGTGCGCTCCGACCGGCCCTCGCGCGCGGCCGATTCACCCGTTTGAGTGTCCCTTGCCGCCCTGATTAGTATTTCGGGCTATGCCCACTTCCTCTGCCGCCGTCTCCGCAGCCGACGAGCCCGTCCCGTCTCCCAACGGGCGAGCGGACGAGCGCCTGATCGTGCGTGGTGCCCGCGAGCACAACCTCAAGAATCTCGACGTCGAGCTGCCGCGCGAGCGGCTGGTGGTGATCACCGGGCTCTCGGGCTCGGGAAAGTCGTCCCTCGCCTTCGACACGATCTACGCCGAAGGCCAGCGCCGGTACGTGGAATCGCTTTCTGCGTACGCTCGGCAGTTCCTCGGCCTGATGGAGAAGCCGGACGTCGACGCCATCGAGGGCCTCTCGCCCGCGATCTCCATCGAGCAGAAGACGGTCAGCCGCAACCCGCGCTCCACCGTGGGCACGGTGACGGAGATCTACGACTACCTCCGCCTCCTCTGGGCCCGCGTGGGAACCCCGCACTGCCCGGAGTGCGGCGAGCCGGTGATCCGCCAGTCGGCGAGCCAGATCGTGGAGCGTCTGCTCGCCATCGGAGAGGAGACCCGAGTCGAGATTCTCGCCCCGCTCGTGCGCGGCCGGAAAGGTGAGTTCCGCGAGCTCTTCGAGAAGGCGCTCAAGGAGGGCTTCGTGCGAGCCCGCGTCGACGGCGAGACGTACGACCTGGCCGAGCCGCCCTCGCTGAACCGGTACGAGAACCACGACATCGCGGTGGTCGTCGATCGCCTGGTGGTGCGCCGGGGCGACCGCGACCGGATCGCGGACTCCGTGGAGACGGCGCTGCGTGCCGGAGACGGCGTCATCGAGGTGCTCGAGCACCCCGCGAAGGGGACGGACGCCGGGCCGGTACCGCACGTCTTCAGCGAGCACTACGCGTGCGACAACTGCGGTACCAGCCTCTCGGAGCTCGAGCCGCGGCAGTTCTCCTTCAACTCGCCGTACGGCGCATGCGAGGAGTGCGACGGCCTGGGCACGCGCAAGGAGGTGAACCCGAACCTCCTGACCGCGGACCCGAGCCTGACGATCCTCGAGGGCGTCATCCTCCCGTGGGGCGACCCGTCCGGGCACCTGCGCAGGTCCGTGATCGCCGGACTCGCGGAAGCCTACGAGTTCGACCCGAATACCCCGTGGGGCGCGCTGGACGAGGACGCGCGGGAGGCCGTGATCCATGGTTCGGGTGACATGAAGATCCGCTTCCCCTACAAGTTGGGCTCGGGCAAGTTCGACGGCTACTACGAGGACAGGTGGGAAGGCGTGCTCACCAACGTCGAGCGACGGTACCGGGAGACCCAGTCCGAGTCGGTGCGTGGCCAGCTCGACGAGTACATGTCCACGCTGTCGTGCACGGCGTGCGGCGGGAGTCGCCTGAAGCGCGTGTCCCAGGCCGTCACGGTCGCCGGCCGCTCGCTCGGCGACATCGTCGACATGTCGATCGCGGAAGCCACCGACTTCTTCCTGGACCTCCCCGTGGACGCCGGTCCACGGGAGAACGGGGCCGGTCGCCGGGGCGTCGAAGTGGACACGCCCGACGCGCCCGCTCCGCTGCCTGCCGAGATCGCGGGCCCCATCCTCAAGGAGGTCGGGGAACGTCTGCGCTTCCTGCGCGACGTCGGGCTCGACTACCTCACGCTCGGCCGCTCGGCCGGATCGCTCTCGGGCGGCGAAGCCCAGCGCATCCGTCTCGCGACCCAGATCGGATCCCGGCTCGTCGGAGTTCTCTACATCCTCGACGAGCCGTCGATCGGCCTGCACCAGCGGGACAACGCCCGCTTGCTCGGCACGCTCGAGCGGCTGCGCGACCTGGGAAACACCGTCGTGGTGGTGGAGCACGACGAGGAGACGATCCGGAAGGCAGACCACGTCGTGGACCTCGGGCCCGGCGCCGGACGCCACGGCGGGGAGGTGGTGGCTTCGGGCACCGTCGACGACGTCCTGCGCTCGGAGCGCTCGCTGACCGGGGCGTACCTGCGTGGCGATCGGTGTATCGAGGTGCCCGCCGAGCGGCGCCCGATCGATCCCGAGCGTGCGCTCGTGGTGCGGGGCGCGTGCGGACACAACCTCCGGAAGATCGACGCGCGCTTTCCGCTCGGGGCCTTCCTGTGCGTCACCGGGGTGAGCGGTTCCGGCAAGTCGACGCTCGTCAACGAGACGCTCTACCGGTCCTTGGCGCGGCACTTCTACCGGAGCAAGACGGTTCCGGAGCCGCACGACGTGATCGAAGGCCTGGAGCTGGTCGACAAGGTGATCGACGTCGACCAGTCGCCGATCGGGCGTACGCCCCGCTCGAATCCGGCCACGTACACGGGGCTCTTCACCCCCATCCGGGATCTGTTCGCGAACCTCCCGGAGTCCCAGATCCGGGGATACGGACCGGGTCGCTTCTCGTTCAACGTGAAGGGCGGGCGCTGCGAATCGTGCTCCGGGGACGGTCTCGTGAAGATCGAGATGCACTTCTTGCCCGACGTCTACGTCCCCTGCGACGTCTGCCGGGGCCGGCGCTACAACCGCGAGACGCTCGACGTCTACTACAAGGGGAAGAACATCGCGGACGTGCTCGAGCTCACGGTCGAGGACGCGCTCGACTTCTTCGACGCGGTGCCGCGCATCCGGGGGAAGCTCCAGACGCTGCACGACGTGGGGCTCGGGTACATCCACCTCGGGCAGTCGGCCACGACGCTCTCGGGCGGTGAGGCGCAGCGGGTGAAGCTCGCGACCGAGCTCTCGAAGCGCTCCACCGGCAACACGCTGTACATCCTCGACGAGCCGACGACCGGCCTGCACTTCGAGGACGTACGGGTGCTGCTCGACGTCCTCCACAGGCTGGTCGACCGCGGGAACACCGTCGTCGTCATCGAGCACAACCTCGAAGTGGTGAAGACCGCGGACTGGGTGATCGACCTCGGCCCCGAGGGTGGCGCGGGTGGCGGAGAGATCGTCGTCGAGGGGGTGCCGGAAACCGTTGCGGCCCACGATGCGTCTCATACGGGGGCGCATCTCGCACCCCTGCTGTCCTCGTAGCGGATCGGGACCGAGGGCTTACCTTTGGGATCCCCTGGGAAACCGCGGTTCTCACGGGGCCGTAGGGAATCGCGACGAAGAACGGAATTTCGCTGCGCCGCAGCCTCACAGATACGGAGACCGTCATGGTTAGCCGCGAAGATCTCGAGAGCTTCCTGATCCGAATGGACATCGACTACGAAGAGGTCGACGAAGGGATGTATCTCACGCGCGGGGAAGACGGTCCGCCCATGGTCGTGCACCACGCGGACAACCTTCTCCTCATCCGGGTGAAGGTCATCGACCTCCCCGCCGAGAACGAACGCAGCCTGGAGCTGTACCGCACGCTCCTCGAGCTGAATGCGAACGAAGTCGTCCACGGGGCGTACGGTATCGAAGACGGGGACCTGATCATCAGCGACACGCTGGAGCTCGAGACGCTGGACTTCCACGAGCTTCAGGCGTCGATGGAGTCGATCTCCCTCGCGGCCGCTACTCACATGGAACGGATCCGTGATCTCGCCGGCGCAGGAGCGGCCGTCGGGGGAGCGGAGGGCTGAGCATGGGCATCTTCACGAAGCTTTCGACGGTCATCAAGTCGAACATCAACGATCTGATCAGCAAAGCCGAGAATCCGGAGAAGATGCTGAATCAGATCATCCTCGACATGCGGGATCAGCTCGCGAAGGCGAAGCGGGAGGTCGCCGCCGCGATCGCGGACGAGCGCAAGCTCAAGTCCCAGCTCGACTCCGAGGTCAAGCAGCAGCGCGACTGGCAGCACCGCGCGATGCTCGCCGTGAAGGAAGGGCGCGACGACCTCGCCAAGCAGGCGCTGCTGCGTCAGCAGGAGCACGCGGAGCGCGCGCAGGTGCTCCAGCAGACCTGGGAGGCGCAGGCGGCCGAGACCGAGAAGCTCAAGGGATCGCTCCGTCAGCTCAACGACAAGATCGAGGAGGCCAAGCGGAAGCGGAATCTCCTCATCGCCAAGCAGAAGCGCGCCCAGGCACAGCGCCGGATCCACGAGACGATGTCCGGGCTGTCGGACACCTCGGCCTTCGAGGCGTTCAACCGCATGGCCGACAAGATCGAGGAGGAGGAGCGCCAGAGCGTCGCGCACGCGGAGGTCAACGCCGAGCTCGGCGGCGACACGCTGGAATCCGAGTTCCTGCGGCTCGAGTCCGGCCCCGGTGGGGCGGACGTCGAGGACCAGCTCCTCGCGCTGAAGGCGGAGATGGGCCTGATCGCGGCCCCCGCGGAGTCTGAGGCGCCCAAGCAGCTCGAGGCGCCCGACGAGGTCGAGGCGTCCGGCGACGACTCGGGCTCCGACGGTGCCGCCGCGTCCGTCCAGGACGCCGAGGTCGAGGAGGTCGAGGAGGACGAGGCCGAGCAGATTCCCGAGGCCCAGCTCCTCTCGGAGTTCGACAAGCTGGAGCGGTCGGCCGAGAGCTGACGCTTTGTGGCGGCGGGACGCCGTGCGTTCCTTCCGCGGGGTGCTTCGCCGGACGCTGCGCGTCCGATCCCCGCTCCAGGAACGCACGACGCCCCGCCGAAGACCGGTCAGCCCGGTCGGCGGGGGCCATGGGGCGGACTTCGCGGGGGCTTGGCTTCCGACGCGGTCCGGTGACTTCGGCGGGTCCGCGGGCGTCGTGCTCTTGAGTCGCGCGACCTGCTCGGCCCTGGGCGCCGCCGCCGCCCACCGGCCCGCCCCTCCCACCCGAAA
>JANQME010000038.1 GCA_028280205.1 Longimicrobiales bacterium | reverse complement strand
GTGGATCCGGGCGGCGGACGGGCGCGACATCTTCATCCCGAGCGCGCAGATCTTCCGCAACGTCCTGGTCAACTACACGCGCGACGGGCTCAGGCGCGGGGACTTCGTGGTCGGTCTCGACTACGCGGGCGATATGGCGGGGGCGCGGGCCCTCCTTCTGGATACGATCCACTCCGTCGAGGGCGTGCTGACCGATCCCGGGCCATCGGTTCGCATCTCCGAGTTCCAGTCCCAGTACTGTGAGCTGCGCGTCTTCTTCTGGGTCGACGTTGCGAAAGGGCCGGGCCTCGGCGAGGTGAAGACCGCCGCGATGGACGGGGTGCTCCGCGTCCTCAAGGACGGCGGCTACGCGCTCAGCTCGGACGTGTCGACGGCGGTGGAGGTGGCGCAGACCCCGGGGTGATCTCAGCCGACCCTCAGGTGCTCGGCAGCGCGGCCTCCCACTCGATCATGCGCCGCAGGTGCTCCTCGGTGGGCAGGCGGCCGCGCCCGCCGCCCAGGTTGTCGATCATGTGCTCGGGGTCGCCGGTGCCGGGGCATGCGACCGTCACGGCCGGGTGCGCGACGACGAACTTCAGCATGAACTGAGCCCACGTCGACGCGTCGAAGTCGGCGGCCCACTCGGGGAGCTCCCGATCGCCGATGCGCTGCCACATCCGGCTCCGGCCGAAGGGCAGGTAGACGAGCACGGCGACGCCCTCGTCCCGAGCCGTGGGGAGCACACGCTCTTCGACGACGCGGTTGTCGATGGCGTAGTCGATGCCGATGAAGTCGATCGGGTACTCGCGCATGACACGCTCGAGATTGCCGTACTGCTCCTCGCTCGTCGTCGTGATCCCGATGTAGCGGATGCGCCCTTCTTCCTTGTACTCCTGCAGGATGCCGAGCTGCGTGGGCGGATCGCCCATGTTGTGGACTTGATCCAGATCGATCACGTCGCGGCGCAGGCGCCGGAAGGAGCGCTCGATCTGGTCGCGCACCTCCTGCGGGTCGGCCGAGCCGCCGCCGCGGCCGGCGACGTTGACCTTGGTGGCCCAGAAGATGTCTTCCCCGAAGCCGTCCTCCTGCGCCCACTGACCGGCGTACTCCTCCGAGCCGCCGCCGCCGTAGCCGGCCGCGCTGTCGAAGAGGCGTCCCGCGCTCTCGGCGTCCCGGGCGAGCTCGTGCATCACCGCGCGGTGGTCGGCGAGCTCCTCGGCCGTCGAGCGGTTCGAGATCCAACGCCCACCGAGCCCGATGACCGGGATCTGCTCCCCGGTCGAGGGGATCGGTCGCGTCCGCACGGCGCCACTCTGCAGCGCTGCGAGGGAGCGGGGATCGAGGCTGAGCACGGCGGCGGCGCTCGCGCTGATTCGGAGCCAGTCGCGTCGGGTGATCATCGGGGGTGCTCCCGCGAGGGCAGGGGGAAGCAGGGACGACGGAATCATGTGATATGACCCATCGGACGCGCGGGTCGTTGAACCGCCGCTCGACCTGGCCCGGCGGCGGCGCGCTCGGAGACGTACGTTGCCGCGGGCCCGAAGATCCCTCTCACGCCCGGAGCTGGCCGGGCAGGACGAGATGCGATGCGCGTGCTTCTGCTCGGCGCCAGCGGCATGGTGGGTGGCGGCGCTCTGGTCGAGTGCCTGGAGGACGACCGCGTGGAGCGCGTCGTCGCCCTGGGCCGCTCCTCCACGGGACGCACGCATCCCCGGCTCGACGAGATCGTGCACCGCGACCTCTTCGACCCGAGGCCGATCGCCGACCGGCTCGGGGGGCTCGACGCCTGCCTCTACTGCCTGGGCGTGTCCTCGGCGGGCATGAGCGAGGCGGCCTACCGGCGGGTGACCGTGGAGCTCACGGAGGCGATCCTGGGAGCGGCGCTCGAGGCGAGCCCGGGACTCACGATCTGCTTCGTCTCGGGCGCCGGCACCGACCGCGACGGCGCGAGCCGCATGATGTGGGCCCGGGTGAAGGGCGAGGCTGAGCGGTACGTGCTCGGCCTGCCGACTCCGGCCTACGTCTTCCGACCCGGCTTCATCCAGCCGGTGAAGGGGGTGCGCTCGAAGACGCGCATGTATCGAGTGCTCTACGCCGGCCTCGCACCTGTCGTACCGCTCTTGCGGTCCGTACTCCCGCGTGCACTCACGACGACCGAAGAGCTGGGACGGGCGATGCTGCGCGTGGCGGTCGAGCGACCCGAGCAGACGACGTTCGAACAGCGCGACATCGTGGAGCTGGGCCGAGCGATATAAGCGAGCGCGGCCGACCCGTCGCTCACGGCCTTCTCCCACTTCCCCTTGCTCACTCCCCTCCAAGATTTCCTAGACCGCCCAGCCGCTCGTCCACGAAGGGCACGGAGAAGCCGAGCAGCAGGCGCCACTCGTCCAGCTTGAGCGTGGCGAGCTCCTGAGGGTCCTCGACGGGGACCTCGGGCAGCGCGAAGAGGCGGCGGACCGGCTCGCGGGAGCCCTGCCACGTCGCGCCCACGGTCAGGTCGGCCCAGCGTGTCCGAATGGACAGCCCTCCTCCGACGAGTACGAAGCTCATCTGCTGGTTCGTGTGGCTCGTCACCGACTCGAGGGCGAAGAGACCGGTCGCGTCATCGGGTGCCGAGGAACGGTTCGAGACCACGCTGGCGAACGCCGATAGTCCGCTCGTCGCCCGATAGCGCAGGCCCAAGCCGCCGTTGAGCACGCGCTTGCGTTTCTCGAGCACGGTGAACTCGATCGGGTCGCCCGTGCTCTGGCCGAACACGGCGTCCGACGATTCGAGAAGAACGTGCTCCGGAACCTGCAGGTAGTACTCGGCCGCAAGGTGGAAATGCCAGTTCCCGGCGGCGAATCCGACGCCGGCGCCGAACGACCACGGGGTGCGCCACGTCATCGGCAGATCCGACTGGACGCTGCTCTCCAGGACGTTGTCCACGGGCGCGCCGTCTGCGTCGGCGAGCCCGAACCCGAAGGTCTCGTAGCGCAGGCTCGCCGAGCTCGACAGCGGCGCGTAGGGTGTGGTGGCGCTGACGCCGGCCGACCATGCTCCGCCACGCCAGGCCAGCCCGAGCTTCGCCACGACGCCCCTGTCCCGCGTGCTGTAGATGCGTTCGAGCTCGAGACCGGCCGCGTCCAGATCCTCGCCGATCGCGCGGAGGTCGACGCTCAGGGTTCGCCCGAACGATCGGTCGTAGTAGAAGAGGCTGGCGCCGAGACTCACGTTGCGCCCGGCCTCCCACGCCCAGCTCAGCCCGACCCAGTCGTCGTCGTAGCGATTCTCGACGTTCGCGAAGCCCACGAAGGTGTCCGTTCCCGGCAGCGACGGGATGAAGCGGTCTCTCCGCTCCTCGCGCAGGTTGAAGCGAACGTTGGCCCGGTGTCGCGTCAGGACGCCGTAGGCGAACTGATGTCCGTCCAGAAACGGGAGCGTGAACGTGCCGACGATGAAGCCCGGGGCCCCGCCGAAGCGCACCTGCTCCAGGTTGCGTCCGTCCCCGAGACCGTCCTTCACCCGGATCTCGGTCCACTCGTACAGGCGGGCGCTGGCCACGAATGACGGCGCTTCCTGGTGGAGGAGCCGGGCGGGGTTGTAGAAGACCGCGCCGGCGTCCGTCACGCTCCCGATCACGGCGCCGTTGAGCAGCAGCGACTCGTTGCCGAAGTGGTCGCCCCAGTAGTGGGCGAACTGGGCGGACACGGCGGTTGGGCCGAGCAGGAGGCCGAGCAGCGGGGCGAGTGCAGGGCCGAGGAGGGAGCGCGTCATGGGCGGCATTCTGTCCGCGTCGCCCCGCGGAGGGAAGGTGGCAGCCGGTTGACACCGGCCGAAGGCCCGCTTCGCTTGCGCCCGACCACGTCCGACCCCCTTCCTGGAGCCTTCCATGTCGTGGCCGCCCCGCCGCTTCCACGCCCCGCTCCTGTTGACGGCGACGCTCGTCGCGGCCGCGCTGTCCGAGGTGGCGTCACCGCGTGCGATCCTCGCCCAGCAGGAAGGGATCGGACGGCAGGGCGGGATCGGGACGGCGGAGCAACGCTCGGCACTCGTCGACACGATCCTGGCTCGGACCGCGCGGCGCGAGGCGTGGTCCCCGATCAAGGAGGCGACGCTCGGCTACGACCCCCTGGCCGAGATGGAGGCGGTGCGTGGCGAGGTGGTGAACGCGAGCACGGCCGAGGAGCTCTGGTACGCGCTCACGAAGCTCTCGAACGCGCGGCGCGACTCCCACCTCTACCTTACGCCGGTCGAAGGGGGGCTGCCCGCGCCCGGCCTGCCGGAAGCGCGCGCGCCGGTCCACGTGCTGCCCGACTACGGCGACCCCGACCGGCCGTCGTTCTTCGTGGCCGGCGTCGATCCCGCGCACGCCGGCGATGTCCGGACCGGCGATCTCATCGTCCGCGTGAACGGGCGTGACGCCGGCGACGTCGTCGACGCGTTCCGCCCGTGGACCCGTCACTCCTCCCCGCAGGGGCTCCTGTGGAACGTGGCCCGCGACCTCCCGCTGCGCCTCCCCACCACGGCGTCGTGGATGTACGGCGAGACGCTCGACCTGGAGCTGCAGCGCGACTCGGGTGCGCGCTTCACGGCCTCGTTGCCGTACCTGCCGCCGGAGGAGGTGGAGATCCGGATGGGCGAGGACGAGCTGTACCCCGGCTTCCGCACGGTCATGGAGCGCTTCAACTTCCACGTCCTCCGTCCCGACGACGGGCGGCCGATCGTCCTGCTCCAGTGGCTCGACTTCGAGTACGAGCTCATCCAGGACGTCCAGGATCTGATGGAGTACGCCGAGGCCGAGGGGATCCTCGACCACATGCTCGTCATCGACGTGACCGACTCGAGCGGGGGCTCGCGCGGGGCGTACGCGATCCAGCGGCTGGTGAGCGAGCCGTTTCGCACCACGTTCGGCAACATCCGGGTGAGTGACGCGGCCGCCGAGATGATCCGGGCGTGGGCCGAGGAGCCGGACATCGAGGATGCGCCCGAGATCTTCGGCCTGAACGAGTCGCGGAGCTGGCTGCACGAGTGGGCCCGAACCGAGGGCCTCGACGCAGTCGAGCGGGGCCTCGACTACACGCGCGCCACCCCGTTCAAGCTGGCCCACCTGCCACGCGACTCCGACGGGATCCTGCAGCCGGCCCCGGTCCACTTCAGCGGGTCGGTGGCGATCATCGGCGGCCCGCGCGGCGGCTCACACCTCGACCAGTTCGTTTCGATGTTCGCCGACAACGACCTGGCGTTCACGATCGGGATGCCGACGGGCGGCTACTCGAACACGTGGGAGGCCGAGGAGGTGCTGCACCTTCCCGGGGACGGGCGGCCGCTGGTGCGCTTCATGTGGAACGTGGGACACACGCTGCGGCCCAACGGAGAGATCCTCGAGGGCAACGCGGTGCAGCCGGAGGTCTACGTGCCGCTCACGCGAGAGAACTTCCGGACGTACCACCGCGATCTGCTGAACGCGGCGATCCGACGGCTCGGGGGCCCGATCAGCCAGTAGCGAGAGGGTGGTCACCGACGGGACGACCCCTGCTCCGGGACCTTCCTATTCGGGAAGCTGCCCTACTCGGTCCGGGCGAAGGCGCAGTGCGGGTAGGAGATCGTCCGGTCGGCCTCGAGCCAGACCCCGCACGGGCTGCCGCTGCGGAGCATTCCCTTGAGATCGATCGAGCCGTCCTCGTGGTACCGCTCGTACAGGCCGTCGATCACGCCGTGCCGGTACGTGACCATCTCGATGAGCCGCCCGCCGGCGTACCAGCGGCGGGGGCCGTCGAGGGCGCCGTCCACGTAGGTGCCTTCCTCGTACAGGTCGCCGCTCTCCCAGTATGCCCGGTAGATCCCGTCGCGCCGTCCGTCGACGTAGCTGCCCTCCTCGAAGAGCGCGCCGTCTTCGTAGTACCATGCGAAGGGTCCGTGTCGGACGCCGTCGCGGAACGACTCCCGGGCGCTGAGGTTGCGGGAGCGGAAGTACGATTCGAACGGTCCGCGGTAGGCGCCGCTCCAGAGGCCGAGGTGTCGCGAGACGTCGGCGTCGTTCTCGAACGCGGTGAGGGCGACCCCGGTGAAAGGCTCGTGCGTGGCCGGATCGAAGAACACGCCGCCTTCACGGACGAGCTGGTCGAGGTCCCGGCTCTCGGGTCGAGCGGAGGTGGCGAGCACCACGACCCACGCGACGAGCACGAGCGGGAGTGCCGTGCGAAGCGGATGGAATCGGGCGGCGGTCTTCGTCCTGGACGGTACGGGCATCGTGCAGCGGAATCCGGGGGGTACGACTGCGGCAACCTACCACCGGACCGGACTGTAAACAAATGTTTTCGAGGCCGCGGAAGGTGGTCTCGAGCTGGGATCAGCCGTCGGCCAGAGCGGGACTCCATTCCTCGCGATTGTGCGTCCCGTCGCAAAACGGCTTGTTCGTCGAGAAGCCGCAGCGGCACAGGAAGAAGGGCCGGTCTTCCCGGGTCTCGATCGGTGTCCCCTCGGCGTCGCGCAGATCGACGGAGCCCTCGACCTTGTACGGGCCGTTCGGCGTGATCGTGATGGTGACGGCGGAATCCGACACGAAAACCTCCTGGAGTGGCGAGAGTGCGTTTCGGGCTCCGACAACCCCGGGAGGTCGGGCCGGTTCCGGAGCCCGCGGAGGGTGGGTCGCCGAACGCGCCGAGCGCGATGTCCGCCCGCCGTCGCGCCGTTGGGTGATCCGTGGGGTAGGGGTAGATTCCGCTCGCGTCGCATCCCCGACACCGACCACCCCAGAGGCCCGAGTGATCCCGGTCGAGCGCAGAAGGACGGTCGCCGTCGACGTCGACGGCGTGACGATCGGAGGAGACGCCCCGGTCGTCGTCCAGTCGATGACGAACACCGACACGGCCGACGTCGAGTCGACGTACGAGCAGGTGCGTCTGCTCGCCGATGCCGGGAGCGAGCTCGTCCGCGTGACGGTCAACAACGACGCGGCCGCCCAGGCCGTGCCCGAGATCGTCTCGCGCCTGAGGGGTGCAGGGTACCGGACGCCGATCGTCGGCGACTTCCACTACAACGGGCACCTGCTGCTCACGAAGTACCCGGAGACCGCGCGCGCCCTGGCGAAGCTGCGCATCAACCCGGGCAACGTCGGCACGAAGCACCGCGACGCCAACTTCACGCAGATCGTCGAAGCGGCGATCGAGCACGACAAGCCGGTGCGCATCGGCGTGAACTGGGGCTCGCTCGATCAGCGTCTGCTCACCGAGCTCATGGACGAGAACGGCGCGCGCGACGACCCGAAGGACGCCCAGGAGGTGCTCCTCGAGGCGCTGGTGGAGAGCGCCCTGCGCTCCGCCCGTCTGGCCGAGGCGGTCGGGCTCGGTCACGATCGGATCGTCCTGTCGACGAAGGTCTCCTCCGTGCGCGAGCTGATCGCGGTGTACCGCATGCTCGCGGGACGCTGCGACTATCCGCTCCACCTGGGGCTGACCGAGGCCGGGCTGGGCGCGAAGGGGATCGTGGCGACCACGGCCGGGCTCGCTCCGCTCCTGCTCGACGGGATCGGCGACACGATCCGCGTATCCCTCACCCCCAAGCCCGGAGGAGATCGGGCCGAAGAGGTGCGCGTCGCACAGCAAGTCCTGCAGTCGCTGGGGATCCGCCACTTCGAACCGCAGGTGACGTCGTGCCCCGGATGCGGACGCACGACGAGCACGTTCTTCCAGGAGATGGCCGAGGACATCACCGCGTACATCCGCGAGATGATGCCCGTGTGGAGGCTCCAGTACCCCGGTGTCGAGGAGATGGACGTCGCCGTGATGGGGTGCGTGGTCAACGGACCGGGCGAGTCGAAGCACGCCAACATCGGGATCTCGCTGCCCGGTACTTTCGAGGAGCCGAAGGCGCCGGTCTACGTCGACGGCGAGCACACGGTCACCCTGAAGGGCGAGGGCCTCGTCGACGAGTTCAAGGAGATCCTGGACGCGTACGTGGCCCGCACCTATGGGGCGAAGGAGCCGGTCGCGGGCTGAGCTGGGGAGTGGTGGTGGGGTGCGAAACGCGGTCTGCGTAGCCCCGTGCGCACCGTCCTTCCGCGGGGACACGCCTGTCCCCGTCCCGATGTGTACGTGATTCGAGTTTCATGTGAGATCACGATACTCAACCGTATGTATCCCTTGGACTTGAGTTCCGTATCGATTCCGGGCATGTGCCTTGCATCTCAGGGGGTCGAGACAGGGTCCGGACGATGGTCCGGAAGGAAATGGGGGACATGATCCACTTCGTACGACAGCTCTCGAGTGCTGCGGTGATGCTCACGGCTTTCGCCGTCGCCGTCCCGGGCTCGTTGCGCGCCCAGGGCGGCGAAGGCTTCCTCTTCGGGCAGCCGCGCGTCTCGTTGAAGTTCGAGAGCGGGTATGGCTGGCAGTCGGCGTCGAGCGACGTGTACGACTGGGTCATCGGCGAGCACACCATCGGCCGCCGCGACTTCGACGCGCCGTATCTGGGTGGCGAGCTCGGCCTCCGCGCGACCGAGCACGTGGACGTGGCGATCGCGGTCGGGTACCAGGCGAGTTCGGTGCGCTCGGAGTATCGCGAGTATATCGGCACGGACGACCTGCCGATCCTCCAGAACACGCGGCTCCGGCAGATCCCCGCCGTCGCGAGCCTGAAGCTCTATCCGTTCGCCCGCGGCCGGCAGATCGGCCGCTTCGCCTGGGTACCCAGGGCGTTCGCCCCCTTCGTGGGCGGAGGTGTCGGCCTCGTCATGTACTCCTTCGAGCAGCAGGGGGAGTTCGTCGACTACGAGACACTCGACGCTGACGGGATACTCGACATCTTCAACGACCGGATCACCTCCGAGGGCGAAGCCTTCCTGGTACGCGCCCAGGCGGGCTTCAACATCTCGCTCGGCAAGCAGTTCGTCCTGACCTTCGAGGGACGCTACAACTGGTCGAACACGCCCCTCGAGGGAGGATGGGTCGACTTCCGGAACATCGATCTCGACGGTCTGCAGGCGATCGGCGGGCTCGCGATTCGTTGGTGAGGAGGATTCCATGAATAGACTACCGACCCGTGCGCTCACGCTCGGCGCCGCGTGCGCCGCGCTCCTCTCGCTGCCGGGCGGGCGGCTCTCGGCGCAGGCCGAAACGGACAGCCGCTGGCTCGCCTTCGTCGGCTGCTGGGAAGCCGTGACGGGCGAAGACTCGGGCGAGGATGCGTCCGAACTGCTCTGCTTCCGCCTCGAGGGTCAGGGCGTGACGCTCTCGCAGCACGCGGGCGGCGAGACGGTCTCGACCGAGACGCTCGTGGCCGACGGTCGCCGCCAGCAGGTGAGCGCCGAGGGGTGCGAGGGATACGAATCGGTCGTCTTCTCGGAGGACGGCCGGCGCGTCTTCACCGAGACGGAGTTCCTGTGCGGTACCGGGGACCCGCGCCGCGGGACCGGCGTCATGGCCTTCCTGGGCCCGAACGTGTGGGCGGACATCCGCACGCTCGAGGCGGGCGACGAGCCGTTCGCGTGGGTCCAGGAGTACCGGTTGGCGCCACTCGACCGGCTGGTCGAAGAGGGCGTGGACGACCCGGCGGCGGGGCTCGGGCTGGCCGTACGCTCCGAGCGCGCCGCGGCGGCCGCCCGGCTCGATCTGGACGACGTCATCGAGGCCTCGGCCACGATCGACGACGAGGCGGTCGAGACGTGGCTCGTGGCCCGCGGCGACAGCTTCCAGCCCGACGGAGACGATCTCGTCCGGCTCGCGGATGCCGGTGTTTCGGAGTCCGTCATCGACGTCGTCGTGGCTGTCTCGCACCCCGACCGCTTCGTGGTCGAGACCGGAGGCGATCCGGAGGAGTACCGTGGCACGCCCGTCCGGGGCTACCGAGGCTACATGGCGTACTCGCCGCTCTGGGGTCCGGGATGGGGCTTCTCGCGCTTCGGCTTCTCGCCGTGGGGCTGGGGCGGTGGGTGGGGCCTCGGATGGGGGCCCGGGTGGGGCTTCGGCTTCCGGGGTGCCGGGTGGGGCGGCCCGATCGTGATCCGTCCCCGCGCGGCAGGAGGCCGGATCTTCAACGGGATCGGATACCGGGGTCCGTCCTCCGGCGGTTCGGTCGCGCGTGGCGGAAGGTCCGCCCAGCCGCGGGGCAGCGTATCCGGATCGTCGCGCAGCGGCAGCCAGCGGCCGGCCGCTTCGTCCGGCTCGGGGAGCCGCCGGGCGACGCCCCGCTCGGCTCGGCGCCGCCCGCCCGGAGGGCGCTGAACCAGGCGGTCGGCGGTGCTACCTTCCACCGCCATGGAAGAGCCGAGCTCCGCCGCCTCGGGCGGCACCGACTTCATCCGCCAGCAGGTCCGAGCCGACCTCGAGTCGGGGCGCTACGACGGTCGCGTGGTCACGCGCTTCCCGCCCGAGCCGAACGGCTTCCTGCACATGGGGCACGCGACCGCGATCTGCCTGAACTTCGGCATCGCCGAGGAGTTCGGCGGCCAGTGCCATCTGCGCTACGACGACACGAACCCCGAGAAGGAGAACGAGGCGTTCGCCGAGGCGATCCGAAACGACGTGCGCTGGCTCGGCTTCGACTGGGGCGAGCACCTCTACTACGCCTCCGACTACTTCGAGCGCATGTACGCGTGCGCGGTCGGGCTCATCGAGAAGGGGCTCGCGTACGTCGACTCCCAGCCGCTCGATGCGATCCGCG
This sequence comes from Longimicrobiales bacterium, assembly GCA_028280205.1. Lineage (GTDB taxonomy): Bacteria > Gemmatimonadota > Gemmatimonadetes > Longimicrobiales > Gaopeijiaceae > UBA2589. Next base: position 1,555 of record JANQME010000038.1, on the reverse strand, counting down.
AGCAGCGGGGCACGGTGACCGAGCCGGGGACGGCGTCGCCGCACCGGGACCGGCCCGTGGAGGAGAGTCTCGACCTGTTCCGCCGCATGCGCGCGGGGGAGTTCGCGGAGGGGGCCCACGTGCTGCGTGCGAAGATCGACATGGCGCACCCGAACATGCTCATGCGCGATCCGGTCCTGTATCGGATCCGCCACGCCGAGCACTACCGGCAGGGCGACGCCTGGGCGATCTACCCGCTCTACGACTTCGCCCACTGTCTGGAGGACGCCTTCGAGGACGTGACCCACTCGATCTGCACGATCGAGTTCGAGAACAACCGGGCGCTGTACGACTGGGTGTTGGAGAGCACGGGCTTCGAGGAGCCGCGTCCGCACCAGTACGAGTGGGCCGGCCTCGACCTGGAGAACGCGGTGCTCTCCAAGCGGCTCATCGCCCCGCTCGTTCAGGCCGGAGCCGTTCTCGGTTGGGACGACCCGCGCCTCGCGACGATCTCCGGTCTCCGACGCAGGGGGATCCCGCCCGAGGCGATCCGGCTCTTCGCCCGCATCGTCGGTGTGTCCCGCTCGGGGGCGCGCACCGAGGAGGCGAAGCTGGAGTACGCGATCCGCGAGGTGCTGAACCCCATCGCCCCGCGCGTCATGGCCGTGCTCGATCCGCTCAAGGTCGTGCTCGTGGACTGGCCCGAGGGCGAGACCGACACCCTCGTCGCCCCGTACTTCCCGCCGGACGTCGGGCGCGAGGGAAGCCGTCCCGTTCCGTTCGGACGCGAGCTCTGGATCGAGCGCTCCGACTTCGCCGAGGATCCGCCGAAAGGGTATCGCCGGCTGGTCCCCGGCGGGGAGGTCCGCCTGCGCTACGCCTACGTGATCCGGTGCGACGAGGTGGTGAAGGACGACGACGGTCGGGTCGTGGAGCTGCGCTGCGCGGTCGACAGGGAGTCGCGCGGTGGCTCGACCTCGGACGGCCGCAAGGTGAAGGGGACGATCCAGTGGGTCTCGGCCGAGCACGCGCTCGACGCCGAGGTTCGGCTCTTCGGCCCGCTCCTGGGGCCGGAGGACGAGGCGGACGGGGCCGGGGCAGACGACAGGGCAGGCGATCGCGGTACGGGCGCGTTCGTCGCGGACGACCTCGACCGCGCGGCCGGGGAGCCGGCCGACGGGGCCATGCCGCTGCCGGCCGTCGATCCGGGGTCTTGGACCGTCCACGCGGAGGCGAAGGTCGAGCCTTCCGTGGCCGACGACCCGCTCGAGACGCGATGGCAGTTCGAGCGTACGGGCTACTTCTGGCGGGATCCGGTGGACGGACGGGGCGACGCCCTCGTCTTCAACCGGATCGTGGGTCTCAAGAGCGGGTTCCGGCCGCGCGCGGAGGGAAAGGCCACCGAGCGGGAGGCTGTGGATCGAGAGGGCCAGGACGAATCGGCCGGGCCGAGGGTCGCACGGGGGCGTGGCGGGACCCGGGAGGCGCGCGAGCCGGGCCCCGCGGGCCCGGCGCCCGGATCGAAGCCGCGCATCGGCGAGGAGCGAGTGCGTGCCCGGGCGCAGGACCCCGAGCT
>JANQME010000018.1 GCA_028280205.1 Longimicrobiales bacterium | reverse complement strand
TCGGCGTCCGAGCCGAGCGCACGTTCAAGAGCATCTTCGAGAGGAGGACGAGACCGAACACGCCCAGCGCGAGCGCGGGTTCGAGCGAAACCCCCTCGTCCGGGCGGTGTCGCGAGCGGAACGCGCAGAAGGCCAGCGCCGCCAGCGTGACGAGGACGACGAGCTGGAGCGGGCGCAGAGACTCGGTCCACGGGACGCGGTCCCCGGCCACCGCGAGGAGGGCGAACGTAACGAGCCCCGAGATCGGGAGCGCGAGCGTCGAGCGGGTTTCCCGGGCGAGCCACGCGGCCGCCACGGGGACCGCGAGTGAGACGGCCCACATCGACGCCCACGTCAGCGTCTCGGCCAGCCGGAGCGCGGGTTCGTCCAGGCCGAGACCGGCGCGATAGAACGGAAGCTCCGCGACCTCCCCCGCGAGGACCGAAGGCCAAGCCCCGAGTGTCGAGACGAGTCCGAAGAGGAGGAGGGACGCAAGCACCGGGGCGACGAACCCGGTCAGCCATGCAGCCCCACCGCGCAACCCGGTCGCCCGCTCCGCGGTGAGTGCCGAGCCGAGCAACACGACGCTTCCCGCGGCTCCCGCGAGGAACGTCTCGACCTTGGTGAGGAAGCACAGCCCCAGGAGCGCACCGGCCGCCGCAGGGCGCCACGTGCCCGGACGCTCCCGCCACGACGTGAGCAGCACGATCGCGCCCAGGGCGAGCGCGACCCCGTGCGTGAGCTCGTGCGAGTACGGCGCGATCCAGTTGTAGTTCGCGATTCCGAAGTACTGCCCGAACGCGAAGACGAGGAGGAAGACGAGGCCACCGAGGAGGGCGGCGCTTCGCCCGGCCGTCCGGCGCACGAGCGTGTGGAGCGCGCCGACCGTCGCGCACAGCACGAAGGCGTTGGAGGCGTACAGGACGCCCATTCCGGGTCCGAAGACCCGGAAGAGAAGAGCGTTCCACTGCTGCGGCAGCGGTCCGTTGGACCACGCCACATCCTCATACAGGCGCGCATCCTCCGAGAGCCGCCACGGCACGTACACCTCGCGCCCGAAGTCCACCAGCGGGTCCGCCCACCCGCGCCACGTGAGCGCGGCCATGGCGACAGCCGCGAGCGCGAGCACGAGGGCGTCGAGCCAGTGTGGCAGCATCCGAGACACCGATGCGGGCGCGCCATGGCGCGAGGCGGGTTCAGCGGCCCTCTTCGCGCCCCCGCGAGCATCGGCCTGAGGAGGAACGTGGATGGCGTAGGCCCGGGCGGGATGGAAAGGACGCCCGTAGATACACGCGGAGGCGAGGGCGCCGCCACCGGCGCGTACGTTCGAGACAGTCGATCGATGTCTTTGTCACGATCCGTAGACGCGGTGTTTTGGGAACGACGACTTCGATGTATCGTCACGCCAATCTCCCCCCTACGGCGCACTGCTCAGGAGAATGCTCCAGGCGTGAGCTTGGCCATCAGCATCGCGCTCGCCGCGATCCTCCTCCTCGCGCTGTTCGATCTGTGGGTCGGCGTCGCGAACGACGCGGTGAACTTCCTGAACTCCGCCATCGGCGCGGAGGTGGCGACCCGGCGCACGATCGTCCTCGTGGCCGCCGCGGGCGTCTTGTTCGGCGCGCTTACCTCGTCGGGACTCATGGAAGTCGCGCGGCGCGGCGTGTTCGATCCGACGCGCTTCGTGGATCCGAACGGCGTCCTCATGGTGGAGGCGATCCTCGCCGTCTACCTCGGCGTGCTGGCCGCCGACGTTCTCCTGCTCGACCTGTTCAACACGCTCGGTCTGCCGACCTCGACGACGGTCTCGATCATCTCGGAGCTCGTGGGTGCCTCGATCGCGGTCGCGCTGTGGGCTACGCCCGGTGGCTTCTTCGAGGCGCTTTCCGTGATTCAGACCGGTCCCGTGCTCGGGATCTACACGGGCATCTTCCTCTCCGTGCTCGTCGCCTTCACCGTGTCGGCGCTCGCGATGTTCGTCGTCCGCATCATCTATACGCACGATGTCGGGAAGACCTTCCCCGCGTGGGGATGGCTGTGGACCGGGGCCTGCTTCTCCTCGCTCGCCTACTTCGTGCTCTTCAAGGGGCTGAGCGGGGCTCGACTCCTCGACGAGACCATGATGGCGGGTCTTCAGTCGAACATCGAATGGATCCTGGCGAGCGTCTTCGCGGCCGCCGCGGCATTCGGACTGGTGTTCAGGAACCGGCACGAGACCGTGCTCAAGTTCGTCATCCTGATCGGGACCGGCGCGCTGGGGCTCGCCTTCGCGGGCAACGACCTCGTCAACTTCATCGGCCCGTCCGTGGCCGCCGCGCAGGCGGTCCTGGTCGAGGGGATCGAGCTCTCGGGACGCGTCGAGACGCCCCACTGGGCCCTCCTCGTCGCCGGTGCGGTCATGGTCGCCTCGCTGGTGTCGTCGGAGAAGGCGCGCCGCGTGACCGACACCGAGGTGCGACTCGCTGCCCACGGGGCGAAGAAGCAGCGCTTCAAGACGAACCCGCTGGCCGCCACACTCGTTTCGGCGAGCCGTGGCGTCTTCGGCATCCTGCGCTCGCTGACACCCGTCGGAGCACGGAGCTTCTTCGATCGGCGGACGCATCCGCCGGACCAGCACGAGCACGCACCGCCGTACGATCTCCTGCGGGCGTCCGTCAACCTCACCGTCGCGAGCCTGCTCATCTCGCTCGGAACCGCCTCGGGACTCCCGCTGTCGACGACGTACATCACCTTCATGGCCGCGATGGGCGCCGCGGTGGGTGACCGGACGTGGACCCCGACGGACGCCGAGCAGCGGATGACCGGCGTGCTCACCGTGCTCGGAGGATGGCTCGTCACCGGCTTCATCGCGGCGGGCGGAGCGTTCGCCATGGCCTCGATCGTGTCGTTGGGCGGAAGTGCCGGCGTCCTCGCGGCGATCGTGCTCGTGACGATCGGGATCGTGCGCATGCGGGTCTCGCGTGCGAGCCCGGCCCCGGAGCCCGTGGCGGCCGGTGGAGGCGTCGTCTCGGCGTAGAGGCGCTTCGGCTCCCACCATCGGTGATGGGCTATCCGGCTTGCACGCCCTCGATCTCCGACGTACTTTCGGTTTTTATTCGGTTCGATCCCCGGTTCCGGTCCGGTGTGGTGTGGGCGGGGTGGGCGTGAGCGCCCGGAGCCGGGGATCGTCGTTTCCGTGAACTTCGTGAAAGGTGGCCGCCGCCGAGATGTCCGAGTCCCATTCGAGTGGGCAGCGTCGGGTACCTGAGAGTCCCGAGCATCGAGGGGAGTCGAAGCTGCCCGACAACATCACGATATCGTGGCTGACCCAGAACGTGCCGATCCGGTTCTGGTTCTGGCTCGCGGGCCTACTCGCGACCGCCTTCGCCGCGGGGATGGAGTGGGGGCCGCTCATCCGTGGCTGACGTCGTCCGCAGCCCCTCGTCCCGCCGCGTCTCGTGAACGCCCCGCCCCGTATCACCCGTGTCGAAGCTCTGCGTCCGCGCGCCCTCAAGGTCCGGCTGCACCTCGACGGTGAGGAGCCGCTCGAGGTGATGCTCGAAGCGCTCGAGCGGCGCGGACTGCGGGTGGGCGATCCGCTTCCGCCGCAGACGCGCCACCTCCTCCTGAACGACGACGCCGACGTGCGCGTGCGCGACGCGGCCCTCCACCTCCTGTCGTACCGAGCACGGACCCGAACGGAGCTCGGCCGCCGGCTCCGTCGCAAGGGCTTCCGTCCCGCCCGGGTGGACGTCTGTCTCGATCGACTGCAGGAGAAGGGCATCCTGGACGACGGAGCCGTGGCCGAGGCGTTCGTGCGCGACCGGCTGAGGCACCGGCCGCGGGCCCGGGCCGCGCTCACGTCGGAGCTGCGGGCGAAGGGGGTGGACGGCGATCTGGCGGCACGCTCGGTCGAGCGTGTCTTCACGGAAGCGGACACGGACGACGCCGCGGTGGCGCGTGCAGTCGGCGCCGGCTGGGCGGCGCGGCAAGGTGCGGAAA
>JANQME010000427.1 GCA_028280205.1 Longimicrobiales bacterium | reverse complement strand
AGCGCATCGCGGCAGGCGCCTGTTTCGACCCGACCCCCGTCCCGGTCGTGCAGGACGACGAGCTTCGGGCGCTCCACGACCGCGGGCGTCCGTACTCCGACTTCCTCGAGCACGCGACGCGGCGGGTCGAGTTGTGGGAGGGCAACACGGAGAAGGCCGAGGGCATCGACCCCGAGCTCGTGGCGCGCGCCCGCGCCGTGGGCGGAACCTGGCGCTTCCTCGCCGTGGCGGTCGACTCGTGCTCGGACTCGGTGAGCACGATCCCGTACCTGGCGCGACTCGTCGAGCTCGTCGACGGACTCGACATGAGGATCGTCGACTCCACCGTCGGACGAGAGATCATGGAGTCGCACCGAACGCCGGACGGGCGCCCGTCGACGCCGACGGTCCTGCTCCTCGACGGCGCGTGGGAGGAGGCGGGGTGCTTCATCGAACGCCCGCCGAAGCTCCAGACGTGGCTGCTCGACGAGGCGTTCGGCCCCGACGAGGTCTTCGCCAACAAGATGGAGTGGTACGCGGACGACGCCGGCCGGAACACCGTCGAAGCGTTCGTGGAAACGCTGGAGGCCGCGGCTCGGGGCGAGACCATCTGCCGGTAGGGCAAGCCGTCACGGGCGAGGCGGATCCTACTTCGAGACCTGGTTGCGCCCCTTCTTCTTGGCGCGGTAGAGAGCCTGGTCGGCCTTCTTGAGGACGGCCTCCGGGCCGTCGACCGCGCCCTCCGTGTCCGCCATCCCGATGCTCACCGTCACGGAGAGCTTCTTCGGAGCCCGCTTCCTCTTCGGCTTCTTCTCGCTGGGCTCCGGCTTCTTGCGGGGACGACGCCACGACCGGATCGAGAAACGCGCGTGCTCGATCGCGGCCCGCACCGCCTCGAGGTGCTCGAGCGCGTCCTCGCGGACCCGGCCGGCGAGCACGAGCGTGAACTCCTCTCCGCCGTACCGATACGCCTTCGCGCCCCCCGGGGCCTGAGCCAGTCGTGAAGCGACGAGCTTGAGCACCTGGTCACCGACGTCGTGGCCGTGCTTGTCGTTGAACTTCTTGAAGTGGTCCACGTCGACCATGGCGAGCGTATACGTGCCCTGGATTCCGTCGAGCGCCTGCATGAGCGCGCGCCGGCCGGGCAGTCCGGTGAGCTCGTCCCGGTACGCCATGGCGTACGACGTCTCGACGATGCTCAAGACGATGACGAGACCCGCCGCGACGACCAGCAGAGCGGAACCGTCGCTCGGGAGGCCCGGGTACAGGGCCGCGAAGAGGAACAGGACGCTCCACAGGAGTGAGTGCTCGACCGGCCCGCGGTAGCGGACCACGCCCCAGAGTGTGGCGAGGAGCGCGAAGGCGCCCGCCCCGAGCGTGGCGATCGCGTAGCCCTCCGACCACGCCGCCCCGCCGAGCGAGCGCGCCTCGGGGCCCGCTACGGCTTCGAGCCGCACCGGGTCGACGAAGACGTACCCCGCCACGGCGACGAGGCCGATGAAGGTCAGCGCCTGGGCGGCCCCTACGCGCGAGGCGACGCCCCGATCGCGGGTGAGCGCGAGGAGGCCGACGATGCCGAGGACGGTCGTGCCGAGCGCCGGGAGCAGCGCGATCTGCTCGGGCCGACCCACGGCCGCGACGTCGAGCCACGCGATCACGACGAGAGCGATGAACGCGCGGCTCCGGTGGAAGACACAGGAGAGCGCGAGCCCGGCGCCGTACACGACCAGCCGGTACGTCCCCGTCAGGTCGGACACGATCTGCGGATCGAGCCCGAGGAGGGCCGCAGCGGCGGCCGCCGCCACAGCCGCGCCGGGCAGAAGGCCTCGGAGGACGGGGCTCACCGTGCGACTCTCTGCGTGGGGAGGGGGCGATCGAGGACGATGGGGGGACCCTTCGACGATTGATCGTCACGCAGTCGAGCGGTAGCCTTTCGTCGTCCATCCCCGGTCGGTCCCGCCCGCGAGATGCGCGACTTCGCCCTCTTCTTCGTCTCGATCTTCTCGATCGTGAACCCCTTCTCGGCGATCCCGACGTTCGTGTCCATCGTCGGTGACCTGCCGGCGTCCGCACGACGCTCCATGACCCGCACGACCTCGGTCGCCGTGCTCGTCATCCTCGGGGTCTCCTACCTCGCGGGGCAGGCCGTCCTCGCCTTCTTCTCGATCCGCGTTGCGTCGCTGCGCGTCGCCGGCGGCTTCCTGATCT
>JANQME010000416.1 GCA_028280205.1 Longimicrobiales bacterium | reverse complement strand
CGTCGATCTCGATCGGATCGCCGGTGCGCACGAGCGCGATCGGTCCGCCCGACTGCGCCTCCGGGGTCACGTGCCCGATGACGAAGCCGTGGCTGCCTCCGGAGAAACGCCCGTCCGTGACCAGCGCGACCTCCCCGCCCAGCCCCGCCCCCACGATCGCCGCGGTGACGGTGAGCATCTCCGGCATCCCCGGACCCCCGCGCGGTCCCTCGTAGCGGATCACGACGACGTCGCCCGGGCGCACCTCGTTCCGCTCCAGCGCGGCGAGCGCCGACTCCTCGCGGTCGAAGACGCGCGCGGGCCCGGCGAAGCGCGTCCCCTCCTTCCCAGTGATCTTCGCGACCGCCCCCTCCGGAGCGAGCGAGCCGGTGAGGATGCGCAGGTGCCCCGAAGACCGGATCGGATCGTCGACGGGACGTACGACCTCCTGACCGGGCGCCAGTTCGGCCGCGGACGCCAGATTCTCTTCGAGCGTGCGGCCGGTGACGGTGGGGCACGAGCCGTCGATCAGCCCCGCTTCGAGGAGGCGCTTGAGGACCGCCGGAACGCCCCCGACCTCGTGCAGATCCTGCATCAGGAAGCGGCCGCTCGGCTTGAGATCCGCCAGGTACGGCGTGCGGGCGCTCACCCGGCGGACGTCCTCGAGCCCGAGCTCGACCCGCGCCGCGTGCGCGATCGCGATCAGGTGGAGCACGGCGTTCGTGGAGCCGCCCAAGGCGCTCACGATCGCGAGCGCGTTCTCGAACGCCGGGCGCGTCATCACGTCGCACGGCTTCAGCTCCGACTCCAGGAGGCGGCGAACGGCCGCGCCCGCCGCGTGGCACTCGGCGGTCTTGCCGTCGGAGGCGGCGGGCGTCGACGAGCTGTACGGGAGCGTCATCCCCATCGCCTCGGCCGCGGCCGCCATCGTGTTCGCCGTGTACATCCCGCCGCACGCGCCGGGGCCCGGACAGGCGCTGCGCACCACCGCCTCGAAACGGTCTTCGTCGATCGTCCCGCCGATGAGCGCGCCGTACGCCTCGAAGGCGCTGACCACGTCGAGCCGCTCCTCGCCGAGCCGACCCGGCGCGATCGTGCCGCCGTAGACCATGAGCCCGGGACGATTCAGCCGCGCCAGCGCCATGAGCGAGCCCGGCATGTTCTTGTCGCACCCGGGGATCGTCACCACGCCGTCGTACCACTGCGCGCCCACGACCGTCTCGATCGAGTCGGCGATGAGGTCGCGCGACGGCAGCGAGTAGCTCATCCCGTCCGTGCCCATCGCGATGCCGTCGCTCACCCCGATCGTGTTGAAGCGCATGGGGACGAGCCCCGCGTCGCGCACACCCTCGGCGACCGCACCCGCCAGGTCGAGGAGGTGCATGTTGCACGGGTTGCCCTCCCACCACATGGAGGCGATCCCGACCTGCGCCCGGTCGAGGTCCTCCGAAGAGAGGCCGGTCGCGTGGAGCATCGCTCGCGCGCTCGCGCTGGAGCGCCGCTGGGTGATGCGTCCGCTGTGGCGGTTGAGAACCGGGAGGTCGCTCACCGCGGGCGTGGTGCCGAAGCCGGCCCGTCGGTCGACACGGCTCCGTCGATCGAAGCGCTCGGGCGGATCGCCGCGCTCAGTTCGAAGGCGGCGGCAGGATCTCGACGACCTCCATCGTCGTGCCCTGCTGGCAGATGCTCGCCTCCACGTAGCGGCCACGCACCACCGCGGGATCCCCGGGCTCCAGATCGCCCGTACTGCCGATGAGCGTGTAGAGAAAACCGTCGGTGTCGCGCATGGCGAGGCACTCGACGCCCTCGTCGGTCACCTCGCCGGTCCGCTGGAACGTCCCATCCGGTCGGGTCACGGTGAAGGGGTCGGAAAGCCCGATCGGCGCGAAGATCGCATCGAAGGCGACGAGGAGGACGGCGCGGTCCCACGGGGCGCTCTCGGGAATCGTGATCGTGCCCGAGACCTCGCCCCACATCCCCTGCTCGGCTTCGTGGAGCGCCTCGAAGCCGGTGCGCGTCGCGCCGACGCCGATGTGGACCTTCGCCTGGAGCGGGAGGTTCTCGGTGAAAACCGTGACCTCCGTGCCCGGGGGCCCCCAGACGGGCTCGACCTCCTGGATGCGGCGGAGTGAATCGGGCGCCACGCGGCGCTGGGCGTCGACCGGCCGGCCGAACGCGAGCGCAGCGGCCGCGAGAAAGACCGCGACGCCGAACGTGCGGATCGAGCGGTGGGGGAGTGACGGGTTCATGACGGCTTCCTCCGACAGGCCTACCGCCTGAATTAGCCGCTCGGCGTGATTGGCACAACCGGGCCCGGCATCCAGATTGGGCGCGGCCTGCCCCGTTCGGAACTCCTCGTCCGAGCCGGCGTCCTCTCCGTCGCCCCGAACCGCCATGCCGTCCGCTCCCCCCGTCGCTCGCCGCCTGCGCGAAGGTCAGCTCCGGAAGTCGCCCATCCGGGAGATCATGAAGCTCGCCGACCGGCGAAACATCGTCGCCATGGGGCTCGACCCGGACGACGTGATCTCCTTCGCGGGCGGATGGGTGGCCCACGAGGCACCGGCCGCGCTGCGCGAGGAGTACGCCAAGGTGGCCGCCGATCCCGCCCTCTTCCACGAGCTCGGCGCGTACTCGCCCACCCGTGGGCTTCCCCGGCTCCGCCAGGCGCTCGTCGGGGTCGACCGGCTCGTCTACGGCACCGAGGGCCTCGGCGAAGAGCACGTGCTGGTGGGAGGGAGCTCGACGCAGCTCACGCACACTCTCTTCACCGCCCTCCTCGATCCCGGTGACCGCGTGGTGCTCTTCGATCCGTCGTACGCGAACTACGGTCCGCAGCTCGACCTCGGGCCAGCCGGCCTGGAGATCCTCTGGCTTCCCGTCTTCGACCCGGACGCGTGGGCGTACATGCCGGACCCGACAGCCGTGGTCCGGGCGTTCGAGCAGATACTCGAAGAGCATGCTCCGCGCCTCCTGCTGTTCTCCTCGCCGGACAACCCCACGAGCCGGCTCATCCCCGACGACGTCTTCTTCGACCTCGTGCGCCTGGCCGCGGACGCCGGATGCTTCGTGGTGGTCGACTTCGCCTACCGGGCGCAGTGCTTCGTGGACCCCGTCCCCGATCACTTCTCGGCGAGTCCCGTCCGCTATCCGAACCTGATCCGCCTGCACTCGAACTCGAAGTGGTGCCGCGGGCTGGGACGGAGGCTCGGGTGGATCGAGGCGGCTCCGGAGGTCGTCGAGGCCGTGGAGGTCGTGCAGCAGAGCACCGCGCTCTGCCCGGACACCGTGCACCAGCACGCTCTCGCGGCGTACCTGGAGTCCGCCATGGAGGACGAATCGCTCGCTCGCTACCAGCGCGAGACGCGGGACGCCTACTTGCACGCCGGCCGGCACACCGTCGCGTGCATCGATCGGCACCTCGGGATGCGGCGCCTGGAGCCGCAGGGCGGGCTCTACACCGTCATGGACGTGGGGCGCGACGGCGACGACTTCGTGCGCGAGGTGCTCCCGAAGACCGGCGTGATCTTCGTGCCCGGAAGCGGATTCGGACGGTCGCTCGCAGGGGGCGTGCGCATCTCGTACGGGCCGCTGGTCCACGAGCCCGACCGGATCGAGGAGGGATTCCGGCGGGTCGGAGAGGCACTCGGGCGAAGCTGAGGGGGCGGTCGCTAATCCGCCTTCAGGCTCCGCAACGGGTCCGCCCTCGACGCGCGCACCGCGGGGGACGAGACCGCGACGAGGCAGAGCAGGAGGATCAACCCGGTGGTCGTGCCCAGGGCGAACGGGGAAAGGACCGTATCGGGCGATCCGAGGATCTCGCCCAGTCGAACGCGGCCGAGCCACCATACGCCGATCCCGAGCGCGAGACCCGACGCCGCGGCGGTCAGGCCACGACGCACGACGTCCGCGACGATGCGCGCGCGGGGAGCACCGAGCGCCACCCGGATCCCCAGCTCCGGCAGCTCGCGCCGCACCTGATAGCCGAGCGTGGCATAGAGTCCGAGTCCGGCCAGAACGCCGCCGATCAGCCCCAGGCCCCCGATCACCCCGAGCTGGATGCGCAGTGGCCGGAACCACTCCGCGAGGTGCTCCTCGTAGGGGACGACCGACGGACGGTTGGTACCCGGAGCGACGTCCTCCACCACCTCGACCACCTGAGCCGCCGCGGAGGGATCTCCCCGGACCACGACGTGCGCGAAGTCCCAGTTCGTGGCTTCGTACGACACGTACATCGCCGCGGGCTCGGGCGCGTCGGGACCGAAGTGGGCGGTCGATCCCACGACGCCGATGATCGTGTGCGGCTGGTCGATGATGGAAAGCGTGCGACCGATCGGGTCCTCGCCCGGGAAGTGCTCCCGGGCGAGACCCTCGGACACGAGCGTCACGGGCCCGGACTCGCCCGGCTCGAAGGTCCGCCCCGCGAGGATCGGGATCCCCATCACGTCGAAGTACCCGCCGGATACCACCGAGTACTGACCGAACGACTCGCGCGCCTTCCCGGGCCGGGCGTAGCCGTAGTTTGAGTTCATGCCGGACATCGGCGGATTCGTCGTGATCGCGGCCGAAATACCCGCGGCGCGGAGCCTCGACACGATCGCACCCCACGAATCCCGACGCGCCTCCCAGTCGTCGTGCGTGCTCCGCGGCAGGGACACGAACGCCGAGTGCACATCCGCCGCTTCGAAGCCGAAGTCGGTCCGGGCGAGCGCGAGGGAGCGCTCGAAGACGATCGATCCCACCCCGACGAGCACGGTGGTGAGCGCGAGCTGTCCGGCGACGAGCATCCGTCCGGCGCGACCGTCCCGGGTGGCGCGGGTGCCGCTTCCGACGCCGGCGCCTCCGGGGGCCACCCGCTGGCCGAGCCGGGCCACGACTCCGCCCAGCACGAGAGCGGCGATCCACCACGCCGCGGCTCCACTCCACGACAGCCCGACCTCACCGCTCCGGGCGAGATCCCGGGGGAGCCACCCGATCGTCGACGGAAAGACCATCAGCGCACCGACGAGGGCGGCGGCACCCCCGAGCGTGCCCAAGAGCGCACCCTCCACCCACGCGCTCCGGGCCAGCCGGCTCGTGGACGCGCCGAGCGCGAGACGGATCCCGATCTCCTGCTCGCGCTCCAGCGCCCGGGTCGAGGCGAGCCCGACCATGTTGACGAGGGCGAGGACGAGGAAGGTGGCGCCCGCCGCGACGAGAAGCCGCAGGACGTCACGGAAGGGTCCGACGAGATCGTCGCGCAGGGAGACCACCTCACCGGTCCATCCGTCGTGCGCGGGGTGGTCCGTGCCGAGCGACTCGACGAACGCCGCGACCTCCGCGCTCGCGGCTTCGATCGTGGAGCCGGGCGAGACCCGCGCGACGACGTCCATGTAGCGCGCCCCGCGGAAGCTCTCGCCGAGCTGGGTCGCGTCGAAGACGAGCGGAAGGAAGACGTCGACCTGACGGGGATATCCGCCCTCCTGGGCGACGACTCCGACGATCCGGGTCGGCACGCCCCGGAGATCGATGGAGGAGCCGACCACCGACGGATCGGAGCCGAAGCTCTGGCGCCAGAAGCGCTCGGTGAGCACGACCTCGGCCACTTCGCTGCCGTTGCGCGACTCCCACCGGGTACGCCCGTGCAGCGGGACCATGCCGAGGAGCTCGAAGAAGTCGGGCGTGACGTCGGCACCCCGGATCTGCCGGAGCTCCCCTTCCACGAGCCATTCCGGCGTGCTGCTCACGATCCCGGCCAGGTTGGAGACGTGGGACCCCTCGGCTTCCCGCAGGTCGCGGAGCAGCGGCGGAGAGATCCTCCCCCGGTCCCGACGACCCTCCGGATCCGGACGGCCGAGCTCGTAGACGCGGACCAGCTTCTCGGAGTCCGGGAAGGGGAGCGGCTTGAGCCACACGCGCCACGCGATGCCGCCGAGCACGATCGCGCTGGACAGGCTGAGCCCGAGCGTGCCCGCGATCCCGAGTACGTAAGGAGGACGCCGCCGGAGCAGCCGGAGGGCGGGCCTGAGCTCCGTGCTCGCCCAGCCCCGGGCTGCGTCCCCGAGGAGCGCGACGCCGAGAGGGAGCGACCGGAGCGCCTGGGCGCGGTACCAGCGGCGGGCGGCACCCGCGCCGTGCGACGAAGCCAGACGTTCGAACGCCTCGTCGAGGTCGGCGAGCACGTGCTCCCGATCGACGGGGTGCGTGAGCCGCGAAAGGACGGCCCTCGCGAGACGCGGCGGAGCCGGCTTCACGTTTCGGCCCGCGTACGGACGTTGGCCCCGGACCAGAGACGCTCGAAGAGCTCTCTCGACCGCTCCAGCGCGGCGTGCCCCTCGGGCTCCAGCGCGTAGATCTTCTTCGCCCTGCCCCCATCGGCCGGCGTGCGGAGGGTCGACGAGACGAGTCCCTTCCGTTCGAGTCGCTTGAGGGTCACGTAGACCGCTGGGATGGACACGTCGCGCCCCGACGTCTCCAGGATCTCCGCGTGGATCGCGCCCCCGTACCCACCCTCGTCCAGACGCGCGAGCGCGAGGAGCACGACCTGCTCGAACTCACCCAGGTACTCGCGTGTCCCCATCCCACCCGCTCCCGTCGAATAAACAGTGTTTGTAAACACAGTTTATTTTCCTGGAGAGCTGTGTCAACGTCGGGCGGGATGGTCTCGGGCGCGCCGCGACAGCAGCGGGCAACGTCCGAGGCCCCGGCCCACCTACGAGATCGGTCTCCTCGGTCGCGGCGGCGCGATGATAATCGAGAAGCCAGCTTCCCGAGCCAGCTCGTTGAAGGCGTCCAGCCGTGGCCCCATCAGCTCCTCGTTCGTCGCCTGGTGGACGGTCCAGCGGGCGCGCAGATCCCGCAGCACGTCCCCGGAGCCCATGCTCACCTCACCGTCGGCGTTGCCCGCGTTCCCGTGCAGGAAGACGTACTGGAACTTGAGGCGCGAGGGGAAGTTGATGACCGTCTGGCCGTCCACGACCCGCCGCTGGTAGAGCGAGTCTGCGACGGTCTCCAGCTCGCCCGCGAGCTCCGTGCCGGCCTCGGTCACGGGTGGCGCCGCCGGGTCGTCCTCGATGCGGCCGAGGAGCTCCTCGAGCTGGCCGCGCACGTCGTTGTTGCGCGTGACGGCCCGGTGGATCGCGCTCAGCTCGGCGGCGACCTCGGCCACGAAGGCGTCCTGCTCCAAGTAGTCCGCCATCGTGGCGTCGGAGCGCGGGTCCTGCCGCACCTCGAGCGTCCGTTCCATCGACCAGTCGCCCACGCTCAGCCGCACGTCGTACATGCCCGGCACGACCGGTCGCCCGGCGAGCGAGCCGAAGACGTACGCGCCCGGGATGTTGGGGATCGACTCGTGGCGCAGGTTCCAGGTGATGCGGTTGTGTCCCGGCTCCACCTCCAGCGGACGTGCGCCGGGGCTCCCCTCCTCGTCGGGCTCGGTCGAGAGCGTGCGAACGAGCTCACCCGTCTGCGCGCGGATCTCGACCTTCACCTCCACCTCCTCGCCCACCTCGCCGAGGACGAAGTCGAGGATCGCGCCCGGGGGCGGGTTCTGACCCTCGCCACCCCCGCCGAAGCCGCCCCCGCCGGCGAGTCGGTAGGCGTGACGGGGCTCGTACAGGTGGTGCGCCCCGTCCTCGTCCGGGCCGGCCCCGGCGGCGACCGCCTCGGCCGCCTGCTGCAGCGGCGACAGGTCGTCGAGGATCCAGAAGCTGCGGCCCGACGTGGCCACGACCATGTCGTTCTCGCGCTCGTGCACGATGAGGTCGTTGATCGGCGTGTTCGGCAGGTCGAGCTGGAGCGACTGCCAGCGCTCGCCGGCGTCGAAGGAGACGTAGATCCCCGTCTCGGTGCCGGCGTAGAGGAGCCCGGGCGTCCGCGGATCCTCGCGCACGACGTGCACCCACGCCTCGTCGGCGAAGCCGTCCGCGATCTCGTCCCAGCTCTCGCCGAAGTCACGGGTCACGTACGCCATCGGCGTGAAGTCGTTGAACTTGTAGCGGTTCACCGCGGCGTACGCCGTGGCCGGATCGTGGGGCGAGACCGCGATCTCGTTCACGATCACCTCGCCCCAGTCGTCCGGCGTGACGTTCTCCCACGTGGCGCCGCCGTCGCGGGTCAGGTGCACCAGGCCGTCGTCCGAGCCGGTCCATATCACGCCTTCCTCGTGCGGCGACTCGGTGAAGGCGTAGATCGTCCCGTAGATCTCGCCGCCGGCGCCCTCGTTCGTGATCGGCCCGCCGCCGTAGCCCTGCTTCTCGTCTTCGTCCCGCGTGAGGTCCGGGCTGATCTCCTCCCACGTCATCCCGCGGTCGCGCGAGCGGACGACGTGATTGGACGCGTGGTAGATCACCTCGGTGTCGTGCTCGGAGACGATGATCGGGGCGCTCCAGTTGTACCGGTACTTCATCTCGCGGCCCTGCAGCGCGGCCGGCATGACCGGGTACGCCGCCACGTCGCGCGCGGAGCTCGTCTGGTGGTCGTACTCGCTGATGATCCCCATGTAGCAGCCGGCGTAGACGAAGCGCGGGTCGTCGCGGTCGAAGGCCGGGCGGGCGCTCTCGCACCCCCCGATCGAGTACCAGTCCTTCCACGTCACCCCGCCCTGCCCACGGCTCGCGATCGTGATCGCCGAGTTGTCCTGCTGGCCCCCGTAGACGTGGTAGGGGAAGCGGTTGTCGACGTTGACGCGGTAGAACTGCGCGGTGGGCTGGTTGCTCAGCGTGGACCACGTCCCGCCGGCGTTGAACGAGACGTGCGCGCCGCCGTCGTTCGCGTTGATCATGACCTCGTTGTCGTCCGGGCTGATCCAGAGATCGTGCGTGTCGCCGTGCCGCACGCGGACGTTCGAGAAGGTCCGCCCGCCGTCGATCGACTTCATCATCGGCGCGTTGAGGACGTAGACCGTCTCCTCGTCGATCGGGTCGGCGAAGACCTCGATGTAGTACCAGGCACGCGCGCGGATCGTCCAGTCGTCGCTCACGAGCTCCCAGGAGGCACCCGCGTCGTCCGAGCGGAAGAGCCCGCCGCCCGGATCGGCCTCGATCATCGCGAAGAGGCGATCGGGGTTCGCGCGCGAGACGTCGATCGCGGTCTTGCCCATCTCCTCCGGCAGACCGGCGTTGATCTCGGTCCACGTGTCGCCGCCGTCCGTGGACTTCCAGAAGCCGCTGCCCGGCCCGCCGCTCACCACCTGCCACGGGAGCCGGCGGTGGTCCCAGAAGGAGGCGTACAGGATGCGCGGATTGGTCATGTCCATGGCCAGATCCGACGCGCCCGAGTTCTCGTCGACGTAGAGGATCAGCTCCCAGCTCTCGCCCCCGTCCGTGGAGCGGTAGATGCCGCGCTCCGGGTTGGCTCCGTACGGCGCGCCCTGCGCGGCCACGTACACCACGTCCGGATCGTCCGGGTGGATGCGGATGCGCGAGATCGAGCGTGTGCGGTCGAGGCCGAGGTGCGTCCACGTCCGCCCCGCGTCGGTCGAGCGGTACACTCCGTCGCCGTGCGACGTCATGACACCGCGAATGGGGTGCTCGCCCATCCCGACGTAGACGACGTTCGGGTCCGACTCGGAGACCGCCACGGCGCCCACCGACGACGTGCCGAGCTGACCGTCCGTGACGTTGCGCCACGTCGTGCCGGCGTCGGTCGTCTTCCAGACGCCGCCGCCGACGGTGCCCATGTAGTACGTCATCGGCTGACCCACCACCCCGGTCGCTGCGACCGAGCGGCCGCCCCGGAAGGGTCCGATCTCGCGCCACTCCATGTCGCCGAAGAGGGCGGGTTCGACCTGCTGAGCCATCGCCACCTCCGTGTGTGCGCCGAGAGACAGGAGGGTGGCGAGCAGGAGGAGGAGGTGTGTGATGGGTCGAGAGCGTGTCATGATGCGGGCCGAGAATGGTGAACGGGGGCCGCAAGAATCCCCTCGCGGCCTGCGCGTCGCAACCGCAACGCGACACGCGCCGAGGCGGACGGGACCGCCCGCTACCGAGCCTTCCGCTCCAGCATCGCTCGGATCACCGCCGCGTCCTGTCGGTCCTGAGGACGATCGGCGACCTCCTTCGAGCGGAGGATGTCCGCGAGGGATGCAGCCAACAGCTCGGTTCCGTAGACGTGGAAGCGGACGGCCCCCGGGGCGAGATCGGCGAAGCCGTCCGTCCCGGCGGGGCGGAAGACGAGATCGATCTGACCGGCATCGGTCACGAGATTCCAGAGCTCTGCTCGCGCCAGCGTCTCGGCGCTGCAGTCGAAGCGCAGCCCTTCAGGGACGGCCTCGGTGAAGACCCGGGCGTCGAGGTCGCGCAGTGCGCGGGCGAGCCGATCGAGATTGCGAGAATCGGAGGCCGGGGCGAGATCGGCAACCGCCGTGAGGCGGGGGAAGCCCTGCAGCCTGGCGGCCAGGGCCCCGACCAGCACGTAGCGAACCTCGTGCGTAGCCAGCGTTCGAATGATGCGTTCGGGATCCAGCGGAGCCGAAGCCGCCCCCTCAGGCACGGCGCGCGGACCGGAGCAGGTGGTCGACGCGCGCGACCTCGACCAGTCGCTCCTCGGGGCTCAGCGCCAAGACTCGCTCCACGTCGTCGAGCATGTGGGAGTCGACGACGGGGCGATCGACGAGTGAGCAGTGGAGCTCGGCTCCAGCCGCTTCGAGCAGCCGCTTCAGCGTCCTGCTGGACGGATCCGACGCGCCGCTCTCGATTCGGGCGACGACGGACTGCGCGGTACCGGCGCGCTGCGCCAACGCGCGCTGGCTCAGCCCCGCCCGATGGCGCGCGGCCCGCAGCAGGCCCCCGGGATCGAGCGACGTGTCCATTACCTATGATAGCGAATCAGCTATCATAGTGCGAGACGTACTCTTCCCGCCCCGGTGTGCACGATCGCGGTACTGCCGCGTCCCTCGATGTGCAGGATCGCGCTCCTGCTTCGTCACACGGCCAGGAAGCCACCCTCCGCCCCTCGACCGCATGCGTCCCCCGCCCCACCCCACGCCCACGGCGCTGCTCGCGGCGCTCGTCCTCCTGGCATCGCCGTCGGGCGCGGAGGCCTGGCAGGCGGACGCGGCAACCCGGCAGGCGGACCCGGAAGCCACGCTGGAACCGCTCCACGAGCTACAGGCCGAGTTCGAGCGGTATCGAGAGCGGAACACACCGGTGCAGCGCGAGACCGCGCACGGGTGCGACGAGCGGATCGGCCGCATCTGCATCTGGTTCGGCGAGGAGGCGGAGCAGGAGTTCCCCGGCGAGCTCCGGCAGGTCCGGCAGGCTCGCGTCGAGCTGATCCGGGCGCTGTCGCGAGGGTTCGAGGAAGCTCCGCACGGCTGGATCCTCGGTCAGTGGGTGCACTACCTCGTGGAGAACGGGGACGTCCGCGAGGCGGCGCGCGTGGCGCAGGCGTGCGGAATCGACGAGGTGTGGTGGTGCGCAGCGCTGCACGGGTACGTGCTCCACAAACGCGGCTCGTACGTCGAGGCCGAACAGGCGTTCCGCCGCGCGGTCGGCTCGATGCCGGACGACGTTCGCATCGAATGGACCGTGCCGTCCTACATCGTATCCGGCGACACCCGGGAGGTCCTCGAGGACGCCTCCGCCGAGGAGCGCGAGGCCCTCGTCGCGCGCTTCTGGAGGCTCTCGGACCCGCTCTTCCTCTTCCTCGGTAACGACCGACTCACCGACCACTTCGCCCGTCGGGTCGAAGCGACCAACCGGCGCGACGCGGTCGATCCGCTGGGGATGGAGTGGGGCGAAGATCTCGAAGAGACGCTGATCCGGTACGGCATGAACACCGGCTACGGGCGCACGCACGATCCGTCGCGGATGATGCGCAACGGCTTCGGTGACACGCGTCGGATGATCGGATTCCATCACCCGAAGAGCCGGGGGTATCTCTTCCCCGAGGACTTCCTCGAGTCGCCCTCGGACATTCCGGCCGAGAGCTGGATCACGGCTCCGCGGGAGGCTCGCACCTGGTACGCGCCGCCGTACGCCCCCGAGATGCGCGGCCTGGAGACGCAGGTGGGCCGATTCCGTCGCGGAGATCGCATGCTCGTCGTGGGGGCGTATCGGCCGACGGTGCCGTCGGACGAGGCCCCCGGCGGCTTCGCGCCCGCGTGGGGGCCCTCGGGGGTATCCGACCCCATCTCCGCCGGCCTCTTCCTGGTCGACGAAGACGGGGCGCGCGAGCCGGAGGGGGTGCGGGGCCGGGCGCCGGAAGGCGTGCTGACGATCGAGAGCCGCCCCGGACGGTACGTGAGCGGCCTCGAGGTCTTCGACGCCGTCGGCCGCCGCGCGTGGCGAGCCCGCCAGGGCGTGGTCCAGGAGCCGTTGATCCACGGGATGGTCGACGTCTCCGACCTCATGATCCTGAAGGAGAATTCCCCTCTGCCCGACTCCCTCGCGGACGCGCTCCCCCATCTCCGACCGGGAATCCGGGTCCACCCGGGAGAGCGCCTTCCCGTGCTCTGGGAGGTCTACGGCCTGGGGGTGCTCGAGCCGGTACGGGTGACGCTCGGATTCAGCGAGGGACGGCCCGGATTCATGACGCGAGTCGGCGACTTCCTCGGCGTGATCGAGCCCGACCGGAACGTCGATATCACCTTCGACGATACCGGGCCGGAGGAGGAACAGGCGGTGTTCCGCTCCATCGAGATCGAGCTTCCGGACGTCGACCCGGGTGAGTACACGCTGCACCTGCGCCTCGAGCTCGCCGGCCGGGAGCCCCTGACGATCAGCCGACCGATCCTCGTGGATCCCCGCTGACGTCCCACCCGTCCTTACGGACGACCTGCCCCGCTGACCCTCCGCGCGGGCTACCCGCCCGCGCTCGCCCCGTCCTCCCGATCCCAGGCCTGGATCTCCGTCGGCACGGGCCCGGCGACCCCCACGTACTTCCGACCGAAGCGATCGGTCGCCTCGACCCGGATCTCCCGCGCGCCCGGAGACGCCGGGGCGTAGTAGAGGAAGCGCGGATACGGATCGACCCACGCCCGCCGGGGCGGCATGTCCTCGCCCGCGTGGATCGCTCGGCTGGCCGGATCGTACCCGAGCCGTCGGGCCATCCGACCCCGACGCTGACCGTCCTCGTACCAGTCCACCGTCCAGCCGTCGTCGGCGTCCCAGACGTTCGCGATGAGCTCCTGCGGCGCTCGCGGATCGACGCCCGGCAGGTAGGCGCGCATCTGGTGGTGCACGTCCTTCCCCGTGGACTTGTAGCGCCAGCGAATCTCTTCGCCGCGCACTTCGTAGACGCTGTATCCGTTCGGCGTGCCGTCTCCGCAGATCGGGCCACTCCACCAGGCGCCGCAGACGGTGCCGCTCACGTGCTCGTGCACTCCGCCCTGACGGTTGTGGTCGTTCTCGTGCGTGTGGCCGCTCAGGACGTGCGCCCGGTACGGCTCCAGGATGCGGTACAGCGCGTCCCGGTTCGTCATCGAGCCTCCGAGCGTCGGCCGCTCCATCTGCTCGCGGGTGTAGCGCGTGCCCTGCACGGGGATGTGCAGCGCGACGATCACCGGCGCGCCCGGCTCCAGATCCTCGAGGTCGGCCCTCAGCCAGCGGAGCTGCTCGTCCTGCAGGTAGCCGATGTATCCGGTGCCGTGGTAGAAGACGTCGTCCAGCACCACGTAGCGGACGGCACCTCGATCGAACGAGTAGTAGCGCGGCCCGAAGTGACGGGTGAAGGTCGCGGTCGTCTCCTCGTCGCTCTCCCCCTCGAAGTCGAGGTCGTGGTTGCCCACGACCTGGAAGAACGGGATCCCCATGCGCTCGACCGCCCGCTCGTACTCCGGGTAGAGCGAGAGGTCGTCGAACATGATGTCGCCGCACGCGACGCCGAAGGCGTGCGTGTCGCCGAGCCGTCGGACCGTTTCCTGCACGTCGGGGACGGACTGCTCGTGGAAGCGCTCCATCTCCCACATGCTCTGCGTCTGTACGTCGGGCAGGAGCAGCATCGCGTGCTCGTCGTCCGAGGCGGCCATGCGCTCCAGATGGAAGACGTGCTCCGCCTCGCCGTTCGAGCCGGGGCGCACCTCCTCGTAGAAGCGCGCCGTGCCGGTCGGGTTCTGCCCGATGCGGTAGCCGGCCGGCGTGGAGCAGGAGACGAGGGACCGCGACGAGTCGGTGACGATCTCGTAGCGGCCCTCGGCGTCCGTGCGGGCCACGTTCAGCCCGTCGGAGATGCGAACGCCGGCCACCCCCCGGCCTGCGGCGAGCACGCGCCCGCGGATGCGGACAGGGTCGGCACCCAGGACGAGCCGCCGCCAGGGACGGTACGGGTCGGCCAGCACGTGCTCGGGCGTGAGCACGGTCGTGGCGGAAAGTCCCGCCACCGTGCGCAGAAAGGAGCGTCGATCGAGGGCGCGTCGCATCCCACCTCCTGGACGTTCGGTCGTCCGCCTACGGTCGGACCCGCCCCGCCCCGGCGCACCGCGCCGAGGGTAACGGTTCTGTACCAGCGCTCAGGAACCCGCTCCCGGAGCAGGCGTACTGCACGCGTCGCTTCCGCGCACCTCGCCCCACGTGTTCGTATCACCTCGACACTCCGCGCTTCCCCACCACTCCGTGCACAGCGCGCGCGTCCTCCTGGTCGCTTCGCTGGCGGGGCTGGGCATCCTCACGCCGCGGGCGGCACGCGCTCAGGCGCTGCACGAAATCGAACGGCTGGCCGGTGTGGAAGAAGTCGACACTCGGGTCGAGGCCGCGTGGGACGCGGCGATCACGATGGACGCCGGGGGTGCGACCGAGGGCCAATTCCTCGAGGCGCTCCGCGCCGGATTCCGGGAGGCGCTCGCTTCGGCCGACCCGGCCCCCCGCGTGCTGGACGGAGCCGCCGTCACGATCGCATGCCACGTCGACACCTTCTACGACACGGGCCTGATCATCTACTCGCTGCGCACGCAGCTCGAAGCGCCCGGCCTGGACGGAGCCCGGGTGATCACGTGGATCCGGAGCTGGGTCGGGAGCTTCACCACTCGGCAGCTCCACCTGATGTTCACGCTCGGCGAGCAGTGTGCGGAGAGCTTTCTGGAGGAGTGGACCGCGGCGAACTGAGCCGGCGGCGAACGGAGCCGAAACGGAGCCGAAAAGAAAGCGGGCCCGGCCGAAGCCGGACCCGCGAAAGGCGACCTGAGTTGGGGGGATCTCAGACGCCGCCGTCCTCTTCTTCTTTCCGACGCCGCTCTTTCCGACGCCGCACCGCGCCGAGCCCGAGGAGGCCGGTCGCGAGCAGGAGGACGCTGCCGGGCTCCGGGACCGCGACCGGGGCCGAGGCGACGATAACGTCGGCCATGGGGTCCGAGGCCGAACTCGCCATGCTACGATCCGTGGCCGGCTGGGCCGCGAGGCCGATGGCGAGCGCCGTGACGAGAAAGCTCTTGAATTGCATCGACGGGGTCCTCCTGTGGTATGTGTGCATCACTCTTTTGCTCTCGTGCCGCACTCGAGGGACATGGGGTCGGTGGCCCGGACCGGGCCGGATCTCCAATGTTTCCGAGGATTTCCGGCCGAAGTACCGCGTTGCGGCTCCGACTGTCACCTACTCAATGTGCAACCTGCGTGCCGGCTCTAGGCACTCTCTGCCGATCACCCCACCGCCGCCCCCCCTGACCCCGGAGCCCCCCTTGGACGACAACGCCCGCACCTTTCTCGAGCGACTTCTCGGCGCCCCCGGCGTATCCGGCTACGAGCAACCGGTCCAGCAGGTCGTGCGCGAATTCGCCGCGGACTTCGCGGACGAGGTGTCGACCGACACACACGGCAACGTCGTCGCGACGGTGGCTCCGGGCCGGCCGGTGCGACTCATGTTCGACGGCCACTGCGACCAGCTCGGCATGGTCGTGTCGCACGTCGACGACCTCGGCTTTCTCTACTTCCAGACTGTGGGCGGGTGGGACCCGCAGCAGCTCGTCGGCCAGCGGGTGCACGTGTGGTCCTCCGACGAGCCGGTGGCGGGCGTGATCTCGCGCAAGGCGATCCACATGCTCACCGACGACGAGAAGAAGACCGTCGTGCAGCCGAAGGACATGTGGATCGACATCGGCGCAGCCGACCGTGCGGACGCCGAAACCGTGGTGCGCATCGGTGATCCGGTCACCGTACAGCTCGGGATGCAGGAGCTGCGCAACGGGCTGGTCGCGGGACCGGCGATGGACAACCGGACGGGCGTCTGGGTCGTCTTCGAGGCGGCCCGCCGAGCGAACGCCGAAGGTGTGGCGTGCTCGCTCGCGGTAGCGTCGACCGTGCAGGAGGAGATCGGCCTGCGCGGCGCGAGGACCGCCGCCTTCGGCATCGATCCCCAGGTGGGGATCGCGGTGGACGTGACCCATGCCACCGACTGCCCCACGATCGACAAGCGGCAGCGCGGTGAGATCGGCCTGGGCGAGGGTCCGGTCATCGTGCGCGGCCCGAACGTCAACCCCCGGGTGGGCGAGCGGCTGCGCTCGCTCGCGGCCGAGAAGGGGCTCCCTTCCCAGACAGCGGCGCTCGGGCGCGCCGCGTCGAACGACGCCAACCCGATGCAGATCACCCGCGCCGGCGTCGCGACCGGTCTCGTGCAGATCCCCAACCGGTACATGCACAGCGCAGTCGAGACGGTGTCGCTCGCGGATCTCGACGTGGCGGCCGACCTGCTGGCGGCCTTCGCGTGTACGCTGTCGGAGGACGACGACTTCGTACCCTGAGCGCCAGGCCCTTCGTAGGGCGGCGGGCACGCGCCGTGTCGGGGGCCGCCTCAGCCGGAGAGCGCGGCCTGCGCCGCCGCGAGTCGGGCGATCGGGACGCGATACGGCGAGCAGGAGACGTAGTCGAGCCCGAGACCGTGGCAGAGCGCGATGCTCGCCGGATCCCCGCCGTGCTCCCCGCAGATCCCGACCTCGAGGTCCGGACGAGCGCTGCGACCCTGCCGCACGGCCCACTCCATGAGGCGCCCGACACCCTCGACGTCGATCGTCTCGAACGGGTTGGCCGAGAGGATGCGACGCTGCAGGTACTCGATGAGAAAGCCCTGCTCGGCGTCGTCCCGGGAGATACCGAAGGTGGTCTGGGTCAGGTCGTTCGTGCCGAACGAGAAGAACTCGGCCTCTCCCGCGATCTCGGCCGCGGTAATCGCGGCGCGCGGGATCTCGATCATGACGCCGAAGAGGTACTCGAGCTCCATGCCCCGCTCCTCCATGACGGCCTTGGCCTCCGACTCGAGCGTGTCGCGCATGGCGCGCAGCTCCGCGACGTGCGCCACGAGCGGGACCATGATCTCGGGACGGACACGAACGCCATCCAGTGCACACGCGCAAGCCGCTTCGAAGACCGCCCGCACCTGCATGCGCACGAGGCCGGGAACGAGCATGCCGAGCCGCACGCCACGGGTACCGAGCATCGGATTCTCCTCGCTCAGCGCGTTGACACGCTCCAGATACGCCTGCTTGGCGGAGATGTCCGACAGCGCCCGGTCGATCTCCGAGAGCGTTTGGACATGCTGGATGTGGACCTTGAGCTCGGCGATGTCGTCCACCAGCTCGTCGTGGGACGGAAGGAACTCGTGCAGTGGCGGGTCGATGAGACGGATGATGACCGGGAGCCCGTCCATCGTCCGGAAGAGACCCTCGAAGTCCGCTCGCTGAAGGGGCCGGAGCGCCGCGATCGCCTTGTCGCGATCTTCCTCGGACTCGGCCAGGATCATGCGTTGGACCACGGCGAGTCGATCGGCCTCGAAGAACATGTGCTCGGTCCGGCACAGGCCGATCCCCTCCGCGCCATACTCGCGAGCCCGCCGCGCGTCTTCCGGATAGTCCGCGTTCGCGCGCACTCCGAGTCGACGCTCGTCGTCCGCCCAGTCGAGCAGACGGGAGAGCCACGGGTTGTCCAGGTCGGCCGCAACGGTCGGGAGCTCACCTTCGAAGACGAGCCCGCGCGTGCCGTCGATCGAGATCGCGGTCCCCTCCTCCACCACCCGGTCACCGATCCGCATACGCCGAGCCGTGGGGTCGATCTCGGCCTCCGCGACCCCGACCACCGCGGGCCGACCGAACTGGCGCGCCACGAGCGCCGCGTGGCTCGTGCGTCCTCCCCGGCTGGTGAGGATTCCACGCGCCGCGATCATGCCGTGCACGTCGTCGGGCTTGGTGTCGGGCCGGATCAGAATCACGTCCGCGCCGGTCTTGGCCTCGCGCTCCGCGGTATCGGCGTCGAAGACGGCACGGCCGACCGCTCCTCCCGGCGAGACGGGCAGCCCCCGCGCGAGCGGCTCGGCTTCGAGTGCGGCGGGGTCGAGCTTCGGATGGAGAAAGACGTCCACCTGGGCCGGAGTCACCCGTCCGAGCGCCTCCCTGCGCGTGACGAGACCCTCGTCGGCCATGTCGACCGCGATGCGCACCGCAGCCTCGGCGGTCCGCTTCCCGTCCCTCGTCTGCAGGATCCAGAGCCGTCCCGACTCGATCGTGAATTCGAGGTCCTGCATGTCTCGGTGCCGGGCTTCGAGCTTCTTCGCGATCGCTTCGAGATCGCGGTATCGATCGGGCATCCGTTCCGCGAGGACCGAGATCGGGTCCGTGGTGCGGATCCCCGCCACCACGTCTTCGCCCTGCGCCCGCTCCAGGTAGTCGCCCTCGAGCTCGGGCTCGCCCGTCGTCCCGTTGCGCGACATGCACACCCCGGTGGCGGAGGCGTCGTCCAGATTGCCGAAGACCATCGTCTGCACGTTCACCGCCGTGCCCAGATCGTGCGCGATTCCCGTCGCGTTCCGGTAGTCGACGGCCCGCTTACCGTTCCAGGAGCGGAAGACCGCTTCGATCGAGGTGATCAGCTGCTCCATGGGGTCCTGCGGGAAGCGCGTTCCCGTCGCAACGCGCAACCCCTCGTCGAAGGCATCCACGATGGCCTGCCAGTCCTCGGCCCCGAGATCCGCGTCGCGTTCGACCCCTGCCGCGGTCCGGCGCTCCGTGACGACGCGCTCCAGCAGCTCGTCGTCGACGCCCTGCACGACCGCGGCGTACATCTGCACGAGCCGACGGTACAGGTCCCACGCGAAGCGCCCGTCGCTCATCCGCTCCGCGAGCGCCCGCACGATCTCGTCGTTCAACCCGAGATTCAGGACCGTGTCCATCATGCCCGGCATGGAGAACTTCGCGCCCGACCGGCACGAGAGGAGGAGTGGGTCGCCCGGATCGCCGAAACGCTTCCCCGTCACCTCCTCGAGCGAGCGCAGGGCGGCCTCGACCTCCCCGAGGAAGCCGTCGGGCAGCGCCCCGCCAGCCTCGGTGTAGGCGCTACACGCTTCGGTCGTCGCCGTGAAGCCCGGCGGTACCGGAACTCCGAGGCGGGCCATGTCGGCCAGGTTCGCCCCCTTGCCGCCCAGGAGCCCGCGGACCGCATCCCACGAGCCATCGACGACGCCCTCCGCGGCATCGAGCTCGGAGAAGAGATAGACGTGCCTCGCCATGGACCTCCCCCCTGGTGGAGCGTGACTCTCACGCCGAAAGGTCGAACGCCCACCCCCCGGGGTCAGTCCGGCATCCTCCGGCGTCGGATGAGGGGAATCCCCGTGCCCGGCGGGATGCGGGACGTCAGAGACCCAGCCAGCGCCCCGCGAGGTAGCCGATCGTGGCCGTGCACGACGTGAGCACCGTGCCCCACGCGAGGTCGACGGCGACGACGATCGGCGGGAAGTCGCGGAAGAGCGCCATGCACGTCAGGTCGAAGGTCGCGTACGCGACGAGGCCGAAGAGCGCCCCGAGGCCGGCGGCGCGGACGAGCGCACCGGCCTCGAGCCCGGGCAGGACCGCGAAGACGACGACGCCCAACAGGTAGAGCGTGTAGAAGCCGACGGCGGCCCAGATCACGGGCTCCTCGCGCAGGTACGGTCCGATGTGCGTCTGGTAGAAGCCCTGCGCGATCCGCGTCAGCCAGACGAAGTCGATCGCGAAGAAGCCGAGGGCGGTGAGCCCGTAGAGCGCGAGGTACTTCACGGCCTGCCGGCCCCGGTCAGCCCGGGAGCCGGTCCTCCAGCGCGCTCCACTCCCCGGTCAGCGTCTCGAGCATGTTCGTCAGGAACGTCTGCTGCGAGGACTGGTCCGAGGTGAGCGGCCCCACCCAGGAGCCCGACGAGCCGTACAGACGCGCCAGCCGGCTGGTGAGCTCGCCGGTCTCGCGCGCGAGATCCCGAAGCTCCCGCTCCACCCCCTCGTCCACCGAAAGCGCGTCCGTGTCGGCGTCCAGTCGGGACGAATACGAACGCACGTCGTCACGCAGGCTACGCGCTTCACCCAGGGTGTTCCACAGGCCCGCCAGCGTCTCGGTGTACGCGCCATGGACAGCGAGGTCCTCGCTCATGCGCGGATCGGGTCGCACCTCGACCGTCTGGGCCCACGTCCCGCCGGCCGCGTTCATCGTGACCGTGTACGTGCCGGGCACCACGAACGGACCGTCCGCGTCCGCGTCGCCGAAGCCGTCGACGGCGCTGTGGCGCAGATCCCAGACGGTCCGGTTCACGCCCTCGCGCAGAGCATCCTCGGTGAACGTCGCGACCGTCGCCCCGGCCTCGTTGGTCACCGTGAAGTCGGCGGACGACGTTCCGGCGCCCGCCCAGAAGTCGACGATCGCGCCCGCGGGCGGGTTCTCGCCCTCGAAGATCATGTTGCCCGTGTGGGCCTTCTGATTCCGGTATCGAATCTGCTCGGCCGGCATGATCGAGAAGAGGTGCCCGCTCGACGCGGCGATCGCGGGCGTGAACTCCTGCAGCGCGTTGATCTGGTCGAGGATCCAGATGCCGCGGGCGTGCGTGGCGAGCACCAGGTCGTTGTCGCGCGTGTGCACGACGAGATCGTTGACCGGGACCGTCGGCAGGTTGCCCGTGAGCTCGATCCAGTTCTCCCCCTGGTTCCACGACCAGAAGACGCCGAACTCGGTCCCGAGGTAGAGGACGTCCGGACTGCGCGGGTCCTCACGGACCGCTCGAACCACCGACTCGGCCGGCAGATCCCCGACGATCGACTCCCACGACTGTCCGTTGTCGTTCGACATCCACAGGTAGTTGGCGTAGTCGTCGTTCCGATAGTTGTTCGCCGCCACGTAGAAGCGACCGTCGACCGACTTCGACGCGTGCACCTGGTTGACCCACATCATCTCGGGCACTCCGGGCATCGCAGACGTCACGTTCCGCCACTCCGCTCCGTCGTTCATCGTGACCTGGACCTGCCCGTCGTCAGTGCCGGCGTAGAGCACGCCGGGCACGAACTCCGACTCGGCGATCGCGGTCATCGTCGGCCAGTACGGGATCCCGTCGTCGAGCGAGAGGACGAACGAGTCGGGCGCCTGGTCCATGATCACGAGCGTGCGCCGGTCCGTGCCGGTCGTCAGGTCGCCGAGGGACGTCCAGTTGTCCCCCCGGTCCGTGCTCTTGAACAGCTCGTTGAGCCCCGCGTAGAGCGTCTCGTTGTCGTGGGGGCTGATGATGAACGGTCCGTCCCAGTTGCCCGGCGACATCGCGTTGCCCAGGCGCTGGTAGGGGTCCGACAGGTCGGGCCACGTCGTCCAGTTGCGGCGCGCGCCGATGAAGCCCTCCGGCTGATCCGGCCGGATGTTGCGACTCTCGCCGGTCTCGAGGTCCCACCGCGTGAGGCCCAGGTACTGGCTCTCCGAGTAGAGGATCCGGTTGTCCGTCGTGTCGACGAGCGAGAGAAACCCGTCGCCCCCGCCCCACTTGTTCCAGTCCTCGTTGAGGATGCCCTCGCCGCGGTACGTCTGATTGGGTCCCCGCCAGGAGCCGTTGTCCTGGAGACCGCCGTACACGTTGTAGGGGTGCGCCATGTCCACGCTCACGCGGTAGTACTGCGCGAGCGGGAGCGCCGTGTGGTAGAGGAAGTGGTCGCCGCGGTCGTAGCTGATGCCGAGCCCGCCGTCGTCGAGCTTGATGACGTGGTTCGAGTCGTGCGGGTTCACCCAGACGAAGCGGTCGTCGCCGTGCGTCCGATGACCGCGCGGGACGGTGAACGTCACACCCGCGTCGTCCGAGTACGAGTAGCTGTTGAGCATGTAGATCCGCTGGTCGTCGTTCGGATCGACCATCGGCTGGCTCGCGTACATCGGACGCGGATTCCAGTCGGACTGGTACGTCCACGACTCGCCCCGATCCTCGGAGCGGTAGATGCCGGCCAGCCGCTGCTCGTACGCCGTCGAAGCGTTGAAGCGCTCGCCCTGCTCGAGGCTGATATAGAGGATGCGCGGGTCGGAGCGGTAGATCGTGATCCCCATCCGGCCGATGTCTCCGGTCGGAAGGCCGTTGTCGAGCCCGGCGTTCGTGAGCTTCGTCCATGTCTCGCCCGCGTCCGTGGACTTGTACAGCGCCGAGCCCGGACCGCCGCCGTGGAAGCCCCACGGCCGCCGCTGCCTCTGGTACGAGGCGGCGTAGAGGATGTCGGGGTTCGACGGGTCCATCGCGACGTCCACGACGCCGGTCATCGGGTCGACGTAGAGGATCCGCTCCCAGCTCTCGCCGCCATCCGTCGTCTTGTACAGGCCACGCTCGGGGTTGGGACCCCACAGGTGACCCATCGCCGCGACGTACACGACGTCCGAGTCGTCCGGGTGCATGACAATGCGCCCGACGTGGTGGCTCTCCTCGAGCCCCATGTTCGTCCACGTCTCACCACCGTCGGTCGACTTGTAGACGCCGTCGCCCCAGGACGTCGACTGCCGGTTGGCGCGCTCGCCCGTGCCGACCCAAACGACGCTCGTGTCCGTCTGGTGCACCACGACGTCGCCGATCGAGTGTACGGATTCGTTGACGAAGACCGGCTCGAAGCGAAGCCCGTTGTCGACCGTCTTCCACACCCCACCGGTCGATGCACCGATGTAGTACTTCCGCGTGTCCGACTCGACGACCGCGATGTCGACGAGGCGACCGCTCATGTTGGCCGGTCCGATCTCTCGGTGGCGCAGTCCTTCGAGGTGGGCGGATGCGAGCGACTGCGCGGCGAGGGGCGCGGCCGGACCGGCGAGCGGCAGGACCGCCACCGCGGCGACGAGCAGGGCGGAGGGGACGAGCGACGGAATTCGGTTGGCGTGGCGCATGGAGCAGCGGAGTGGAGGTCGGCGTGTCGATGTCGTGTCGGAGTGCGGCGGGGGCGCGCAGGCGCCCGGCGCCGGGGACGCTGAAGATGCCGCCCGGACGGCGGGACGTCCATTGATCGGCGAGATCGGGTGATGAGTCACGGACCCACGACCCGCGAACGGTCCGACCGGCCGACGGCCGTCCGATCCGCCGAGCGAGAGGCGACGCGGCCGCCGACTTGCGGGAACCGGCATCCGATGGAGCTTGTACGCAGGGGTCGAGCGCCGGTCTCCGGCCCGCTCGAACCCAACCCGTTCACGATCGGCCCCGTCGAACTGCGCATGGACCACGCGACCCGAAGTCTCTCCGCCCTCGCCCTCGTCGGAACTCTGGCCGCCTGCAGCGGCTCGACCGCGGGGGACCCGGGAGCCACACTGTCGCCGGCGGGCGAAGGCTCGCCCATCGTTCAGCCGGGCGCGCCCGGTGAGCGCGCGCGAGCCGTTACCGCCGACGAGCTCGACGCCATCGTGGGCGTGAGCCACACGGAAGCGGACGTGCGCTTCATGCAGATGATGATCCCGCACCACGCGCAGGCGCTCGACATGACGGCGCTGGTCCGGCAGCACGCCACCACCGACGCCGTGCGTCAGATGGCGCTTCGCATGGAAATCTCGCAGCGTGACGAGATCGAACTCATGTCGGCGTGGCTCCGCGAGCGGGACGAGCCGGTCGAGCCACCCATGCAGGCGATGATGGGGATGCCCGGCACGCGCATGGTCGACGGGGTGCACCTCATGGAGGGCATGCTCACACCCGCCGAGATGGAGGAGCTGGCTGCCGCGCGTGGGGAGGCGTTCGATCGCCTCTTCCTGGAAGGCATGATTCGACACCACCAAGGGGCGATCGACATGGTCGACCGACTCTTCGCCACGTCCGGCGCCGCGCAGGAGTCGACGGTCTTCAAGTTCGCCGAAGACGTGGGAGCAGATCAGATGATGGAGATCGAACGCATGCAGGCGGTCCTCGAGACGCTGCGCTGAGACACCCGGGACGGGCGCCGGACGCGCCCGTCCCCGCTTCCACTCCAACCGGATTCATCCGAAGCAGAGGCAGGGGAATGAAGGAGATGTGTATGAAAACCGGACGAGCCCTCGGGCTCCTTTCCACGGGCCTCGTCGCCGCGGGGCTGCTCTCGCCCGTCGATGTGGTCGCACAGCAGGAGGAGGCACAGGTGCCGCCCGCGGCACCTGCACTCGAGTGGGATCCGAACGATCCCCGCATCGGGCTGGGCGCCGGCTGGATGGACGCCGAGTCCGCGGTGAGCGGCCTCGAGCACCTCGCGGCCATCCCGCGCCCGGACGGCTTCTTCAACCCGTCCACGCCTGCGGATGGCCGCTACAGTAACACCGACCTCGCCTTCCAGGGCTCGCGGCTCATCCAGGGCAACTACAACGGCTTCCAGATCTTCGACATCGCAGATCCCGGCGAGCCGCAGCTCGAGCTGTCCGTGGTGTGCCCCGGCGGGCAGGGCGACGTCTCGATCTTCGGCGACCTCATCGTGATGTCCGCGCAGGAGACGCGCGGTCGCCTCGACTGCGGGATCGAGGGCGTGGCCGACTCGATCAGCGCCGAGCGGATGCGCGGCGTACGCATCTTCGACGTCTCGGACATGAGCAGCCCCGTCCAGGTCGCCGCCGTGCAGTCGTGCCGTGGCTCGCACACCCACACCGTGGTCACCGACCCGGCCGACGACGAGAACATCTACGTCTACATCCAGGGCACGAGCCGGGTGCGTCCGGCGGAGGAGCTCCCCGGCTGCTCGGGCGCCGAGCCGGAGGAGGACGAGAACACGGCGCTCTTCCGCATCGAGGTGGTGAAGGTCCCGCTCGCGGACCCCGCCGCGGCCGAGATCGTGAACATGCCGCGCATCTTCGCGGACGAGCAGGGCAACATCGCGGGTCTCTGGCAGGGCGGCGACCACGGCCCCGGCACGCAGAGCTCGCGACGGACGCACCAGTGCCACGACATCACCGCCTACCCCGACATGGGGATCGCGGGCGGTGCGTGCTCCGGCAACGGCATCCTGCTCGACATCTCCGACGCGGCCAACCCGGTCCGCATCGGCGAGGTCTCGGACCCGAACTTCGCCTACTGGCACTCGGCGACGTTCAACAACGACGGCGACGTCGTCGTGTTCACCGACGAGTGGGGCGGCGGCTCGGCGCCGCGCTGCCGCGCGTCGGACCCGGCCACCTGGGGCGCCAACGCCATCTTCCGCATCCACGAAGGCGGCGAGATGGAGCTGGCCGGCTACTACAAGCTCCCCGTGCCGCAGACGGACACCGAGAACTGTGTGGCGCACAACGGCTCGATCATTCCCGTGCCCGGCCGAGACATCATGGCGCAGGCGTGGTACCAGGGCGGCCTCTCGCTCATGGACTTCACCGACCCGGAGAACCCTTACGAGATCGCCTTCTTCGACCGGGGGCCGCTCTCCATCGAGTCGCTCTTCACCGGCGGCTACTGGTCGACGTACTGGTTCAACGGCCGCCTGTACGGCGCCGAGATCTCGCGCGGGATCGACGTCTTCCGGCTCACGCCCAGCGAGCACCTCTCCGAGGCGGAGATCCGGGCCGCCGAGGCGGTGATGATGGACGAGTTCAACGCGCAGCTCCAGCCGCACGTCGAGTGGGAGCCGAGCGTGGATGTGGCGCAGTCGTATCTGGACCAGATGGTCCGCGGTCGGCGCATCCTGAACGACCGGGCCGAGCAGATCCAGAACGTCCTGAACGGCGGCTCGTCGATGCAGATGACGAACCTGGCCGCCCAGCTCGACGCGGACGTAGCGGCGATCCGGGCGGGTGAGCTCGGCGGAGACGCAGAGCGGATGGAGAAGCTCGCCGGCGTCCTGCGCGGACTCGCGATGCAGTAGCGACGCCGCGGG
>JANQME010000414.1 GCA_028280205.1 Longimicrobiales bacterium | reverse complement strand
CGACAAGGCGACCGGCGAGGTGCTCCACCGGGTCGAGCTGCCCGGCACCCAGAACGGACACCCGATCAGCTACGAGGTCGACGGCCGCCAGTACCTCGCCGTGTCGGTGGGCGCGCCCGGTCGGGCACCGGAGATCGTCGCGCTGACGCTCTCGGACGTGGCGGCCCGTTAGGGCGGGACGTCGCGCAGATCCCATCCCGGTCAGGCCTTCGGGACGTCGCGACTCCCGTCGGCGGCCCGCAGCGTCGTACCGCGCCCGTCGAAGTAGTTGAGGAGCGGGATGAGGTGCTTCCGGCTCACCCCCAGGACGTCGCGAAAGTCCGCGGGCCCGAGGCCCGAGCGTCCACCGAGCTCCACGGTGATCCTCTCGGCCGCCGCATCCAGACCGGGCGCGGAGACGTAGAGCCCGTCCGCGACGGCGCGCACCTCCCCGATCCGTTCGAGCCGAAGCAGGAGCGCCTTGAAGTCGGAGCGCTCGCGCAGCGGGGCCGGAAGCTCGTCGACGAGCGGAGCGGCGAGCCCCGGCGACGTGAGTGCTTCGACCAGCTCGTCCGAGGCCCGGGCCTGCTCGGGGCTCATGCTCGGCGCGAATCCCGGGGAGCGCACCCCGCCCCCGTCCGCGTCGAGCGCGCCTTCCTCGACGAGGGCGTCCAGCGCGGCGTCGGCCACCTCGGGACTCGCCCACGCGGGCAGCGCGGACCGTGCCTCGGCCAAGGGGACCACGGGCCGCAGCGCCTGCTCCGCTTCCGCCCTCCGGACTGCGGTGAGCAGCGTCCGGCGGGCTTCGGCCGATGTCTCCGGACCGAAGGCGCGGGTCGGCCCGACGAGCGCACCGCTCTCCTCGAGCGACCCGAGTGCTCCGTCGGTGGCGTGCGGGGGCAGGCCCGTGACGATCGGCAGCGCGGCGCGGCGCACGCCCTTCCACCCGGCCAGATCGAGCGCCGCGGCGACCGTACCGTCGTCGTCGCCGTCCAGGACACGCCGGGCACGGGCCCGCTCCTCGCCGTCGAGCCGGTTGCGCTTGGGCGGGTCGGGCTCGGCGATGACCCCGCCGCCGATCGTCGTCACCGGCGAGTACGCGCGCAGAACCACGCGGTCCCGAGCGCGGGCCACGAGCGGCGCTTCCAACCGGAGCTGGATCCACCCGTGTCCGCCCGCCTCGAGTCGGGCGGGCTCCAGGAGCGCGACCCGCGCGAGGACGTCGGTGGTGCCGTGGTGGACGTGGACACGCTGATTGTGCTCCAGCGTCCACGCGGTGTCCTCGACCAGCTCGGCCCGGACGGTGAGCATCCAACTCGGCGACCACTCGTCCGAGGTGACGAGCATCGCCCCCCGCGCCACCCGGCCGCGGTCGGATCCCGCACCCGTGAGCGCCACGGCCGTCCGATGGCCCGCATGCGCGCGCTCCGCCTCCCGACCGTGTACCTGCAGCGCGCGGATCCGCGCCTCGGCGTCCGCAGGGAGGATCCGCACCTTCTCGCCCGAGGAGAGCGAGCCGCTCCACAACGTCCCGGTCACCACGGTTCCCGTCCCCTGGATCGTGAAGACACGATCGAGCGGGAGTCGTGCCAGGTCGTCCTCCGCCGCGGCCCGGCCGCGCTCCGCCGCCTCCGCAAGGGCGGCGCGCAGCGCATCGAGTCCCGTGCCCTCCACGGCGGACGTGGCGACGCGCGGCGCTCCCGCGTACGGGGTGGAGGCGAGCGTGTCGTCGATGTCGGACTCGACGAGCTCCAGCCACTCGGGCTCCACCGTGTCGCATTTGGTGAGCGCCACGACGAGCTCCGGCACGCCGAGGAGGCGCACGATCGACAGGTGCTCCCGCGTCTGGGGCATCACGCCCTCGTCGGCCGCGACGACCAGAAGGACGACGTCCATCCCCGCGGCGCCCGCCACCATGGCGCGCACGAACGCCTCGTGCCCGGGAACGTCGACGACGCCGAAGCGCGGCCCCGGCTCGAGCACCAGCTCGGCGAAGCCCAGCTCGATCGTGATCCCCCGCTCCTTCTCCTCCCGGAGACGGTCGGGGTCCGTCCCGGTGAGCGCCTTCACCAGCGCGCTCTTCCCATGGTCGATGTGCCCCGCCGTACCGAGGATGAGGCTCCTACGCATCGACGATCGCCTCGTCTTCCGGCATGGCACTTCCCACGAAGCGCAGCGACCTGAGGGGTCGCGACACCACGTGGTGGGCCACGAAGTCGGTCACGAGGCCGAGGTGCCGCCGCGGGTGGTCGAGTCCGTCGGGGATCTCACCGGCGATGAGCGCCGCGAGCTGGCCGCGTGCGACGGGGCCGACGCGCGGACCCGCCGCGCCCTCCGCGCATGCGGCACAGCGCATCCCCCCGGCCGCGAAGTCCATCCGGCCGATGGCGTCGGGTCCGAGCGGGCGAGCGCAGCGGACGCAAGGGTCGAGCTGAGGGGCGAAGCCGAACGACCCGGTGATCGTCCAGAGCGCGGTCAGAACGG
>JANQME010000398.1 GCA_028280205.1 Longimicrobiales bacterium | reverse complement strand
GAATGGGGGAGGTGAAGTGTGCGTAGCCGGGCGAGGCGAGCCCGAAGTGGCCGACGTTCTCGGTGTGGTAGCGTGCTTTCGTCATGGAGCGCAGGACGAGGCCGCCGACCCGCGCCTCCTCGGGCCGGCCCTTCACCGCATCCAGCACACGCTGCAGCTCGCTCGGTCTCAACGCCTTGCGCGTCTTCACCTCGATCCCGTAGCGGGAGAGGGTGTCGGCGAGGGCCTCGACCTTCTCGCGCGACGGACGCTCGTGGATGCGGTACATCGCCGTGAGCTCCCGGGCCTCGAGGTCGGCCGCGACCACCTCGTTGGCCAGGATCATATAGTCCTCGATGAGCCGGTGGCTCTCCCTGCGCTCGCGCCGGCGGATGTCGACGGGCCGGCCTTCCGCATCGAGCACCACGTGGGCCTCGGGGAGGTCGAAGTCGAGCGCGCCCCGCACCCGCAGTCTTCGACGGAGCTTGCGGGCGTGGTCGTCGAGCCGCCGCAGTGCGTCGTCGATCTCGTCCGAAACGCTGCCCCGACCGTCCAGAACCTCCTGCGCCTCTTCGTACGAGAGCCCCGCGCGACACCGGATGACCGTGCGCTCGTAGCGCCGCTCGCCGACCTCCCCGTCGGAGTCGAGCGTGACGAAGACCGACACCGCGAAGCGCTCCCGATCGGGCAGGAGCGAGCATACATCGCTGGAGAGAACCGGTGGGAGCATCGGCACCGTACGGTCGACCAGATAGACGCTCGTGGCGCGCGAGGCCGCCTCGATGTCGACGGGCGTCCGGGGACGCACGAAGTGCGCCACGTCCGCGATGTGGATCCCCACCTCCACCGCCCCGCCGTCGAGCCGTCGGATCGAGAGTGCGTCATCGTGATCCTTGGCGTCGGCCGGGTCGATCGTGAAGACGCAGAGCGCGGTCCGGTCCGTCCGGTCCGGTCCGGGATCGGCCTCCCCCCGTTTCGCGGCCTCCCTCGCCGCCTCGAGAACGCCTCGCGGGAAGTCGAGCGACAGCCCGTAGCCGTGCGCGACCGCGAGGACGTCGACCCCCGGATCCGACAACTCCCCGAGGACCTCGACTACCTCCCCCGTTGGCCCAACCCGACCCTCGCCGTAGGAAGCGAGTCGGACGACGACGACCTGCCCGTCCTCTCCCCCGCCGTCCGCACCCTCCAGAATCAGGACGTCGCCACCCAGGCGGGCGTCGAGAGGCGAGACGTACGAGACACGCCTTCCGTGGTGGAGCGTTCCCACCACCGTCTCCCGGGCCCGCTCGAGGATCCGGATGACGCTCCCTTCCCGGTTGCGGCCCCGAGGGCGCCCCTCGATGCGGGCCACGACGCGGTCACCGTCCATCGCCGTGTCCAGGCGGTGGCGCGCCACGTAGACGTCTTCACCCGCGTCGTCGGGCCGCACGAAGCCGTGCCCGTCCCGGGTCACCGAGAGCCGGCCCGGGACAAGATCGAGTCGACCGGCCACCGCGTAGCGCCGCCCCCGGACCCGTACGATCGTGCCGGCCGTCTCCATCTCGACCAGGAGGGCGCGGAAGGCCCGATACTCCGTCGACTCGACGTCGAGCGCCTTCGCCAGCTCCTTCGTCTTGAGCGGCCCGTGGCCCGACGCCTCCAGGACGGCCACGACGCGATCCGCGAGCGAGCCGTTGCCGGACGAGCTTCCACGACCCGAGCGCCCGCCCCCACGGCGCGCTCGGCCCCCACGCTGGCCCCGTCGACGGGCGCTCATCGCCCGATGCTCAGGCGTACGTCCGCCGACCAGCGCGTTCCGGATGGCACCGGGCGCGATCCGACCCGCAAGCGCGCGCCGGATACGCCGCGCGCGCTCAGCCAGGCGTCGACCGCCGAGAGCACGTGGTTCGCCAGGATGGCACCGAGCACGTTCGTCGCCTGCCTCGCGCGCAGGTCGGATCGAGAGATGAGCGAGGCGTACGCGCCCTGCTCCGCCGGATCGGATCCCCAGTCCCAGAGGAAGTCCGGACCGTACCCGCGCTCGGCGTAGTACTCGAGCGCCCGCTGGTACCGGGGATCGGAGGGGGGCGTCGTCGGGCCGTCGGGGAGGAAGAGGCCCACCGCCCGCTCCCAGATCGAGCCGTTGAAGGTGGCGGAATCGCTCTCCGGCTGGACGCCCGGAGCGCTCGGGTCGGTGTCCCACGCTCCGGATCGATCCCACTTCGTGAGCGTCTCGTAGTAGTCGAAGTCACCCTCCTGTCGGGGACCGCTTTGGATTCGAGCCCGATCCCAGGCGAAGTCCCGGTAGGCGGCTTCGAGATCCGACGCCGCCGACCGCCGGTCCACGTAGAAGAGCCACCCGATGGCTTCCGCGGTCAGGTAGAGCCATGCGCGCCGCTGGCCGAGCGCGTA
>JANQME010000391.1 GCA_028280205.1 Longimicrobiales bacterium | reverse complement strand
AGGAGCGCGATCCTCGTGCGGTCGGGCCACTCGCCGAGGAGGGGTCCGGACGCAGCGGCCACCACGGCTGGCGCGACGTAGAGGAGGGCGACCGTCGAGGGCACACCCACCGCGTCGGTGGAGAGCTGGTAGGCGATCTGGAAGACTCCGACCGCCAGACCTCCGCCCACGGTGAGGGTGACGAGGCCGGCCGGCGCCACGTGCAGCGCCGGGGCGTGCAGCGCGGCGACTCCGACGAGGAGGATCGTCCCTCCGAACAGGGGCCGGAGGAGCGCCAGGCTCTCGGGCGGGACCCCCATCCGGAAGAGATGGACGGCGAAGATCCCCGAAGAGCCCCAGAGTGAGGCGGCCGCGACGGCTTCTGCGTATCCGAACGCCCGGTCGCCCGCGGCGTCCCTCACACGTACCCGTAGACCTGGTACAGGAGGATGTACACGACCAATCCGGTCACCGACACGTACGCCCAGACCGGGAAGACGAAGCGAGCGAGGCGCCGGTGCTCCTCGAAGCGCTCGGCCCGGGCCAGCCAAAGGATGCGCAGGACGAACGGGAGGACGAGGACCGCGAGGATCATGTGCGAGACGAGCACGGACAGGTAGACGACCCGGGCCATCCCCTGACCGGCGAACTCGTGGGTGCCGGTCAGCGCCACCCGCGTCAGGTAGAAGACGAGGAAGAGCGCGGAGGCGCCCACGGCGGTCAGCATCGCGCGGCGGTGCCGGTCCACGACCCTCCGTCGGATGAAGACGAAGCCGGTCACGAGCGCGATCGCGCTCGCCGCATTCAGGCTCGCGTTGACGAGCGCGAGGGTGTCCCCGGCCTGCTCGACGTTCATCTCGGCTGGGCGGTCCTCAGGCCGTCGCCCGGGCGAGTGGTTCGGACGTCCCGAGGGCTTGCGTGTCCTCGGTCCTTCCGCCGGCCGTGGCCAGCACGGTGAGCACGACGAGCAGGAGGGCCGCGACGAGCGTGTGCAGCGAGACCGGCGAGACCGCCAGGAAGGTGAGCACCGAAGTCACACCGAGCGCGACCTGCAGCGTCACGAGGCCGACCGCGGTCCATGCCAGGCGGTGCGCCCATCTCGGCGCCGGAGCCCGACGGAGCCACGCCCACAGCGCGAACACCGCGGCGGTCGCCACGAGCGCCATCACGCGGTGGAGGAAGTGCGACTGGATCTGGATGTTGACCAGGGGCGGCACGACCTGACCGAGGCAGAGCGGAATGTCCGGGCACGAGAGTCCTCCGTCGGTGTGTCGGACGAGCGCCCCGACCACGGACTGCACGAAGACCAGCACGGCGGTGGCCGCGGAGAACGTGCGGAGCCTCGCGCCGACGCCGGGCCCGAACCCGGAGAGCGGAGCGGGCGCGGAGCCGGAGACGGATCCGCCCACCCGCCCGCCTGCCCCGTGCGTGGCGGTCGCGAGTACCGTCGCGAGGCCCAGGAAGCCGAAGGCGAGGGTGAGGTGGGTCGTGGAGACGAGATCGGGCAGCCGGTAGATCACCGTGAGGCCGCCGAAGACCGACTGGACGACGAGAAGTCCCATTCCGGCCAGCGACGCCCGGAAGACCCAGGGACGGTCGCCGGTCTCCCTCCGGGCCAGCCAGGTGCCCAGCCCCCAGAGGAGGAGAAGCCCGCCCGCGACCAGCCGATGGAGGTGCTCCCAGAAGACGCCGCCGGTCATCTCCGGAACCATCGATCCGAAGCACGTCGGCCAGTCGGGGCATGCGAGGCTCGACTCGGTCGCGTGCACGACGGAGCCGAGGAAGAGGAGACCGAGAGTCCAGACGACGGAGGCCTTGAAGGCCCGAGGATGCAGCATGGCTTCGACGTTACTGGATGGCGGGAACGGGATCGTGGGTGGGGGGCGGGGCTGCGGCCTCTTCGGCTGCGACCGCCGCTTCGAGCTTCCGACGGTACGTCTCCACGGAGACCACGCCCCGCTCGAGCCACTCGAACTCCCCGTCGAGGAAGCGGCGGGCCACCTTCGCCGTGACGACGTCGTCGTTGCGGAAGAGCGCCCGGAAACGTTCGGCGATCCGCCGCCGTGCCTGACGGCAGAAGGCGTCGGCGAGGGCCTCCGCTCCCTTCGCGTCGCTTTCGCGCTCGGCGAGGGTGCGGGCGTGCAGGATCGTCGCCGTCATGACGAGCAGCTCGGAGCCGATGTCGACCACCCGTCCCAGGACCGCCTGACGTCGCTCGAGCGCCGGGCCGAAGCGGATCATGGCGTAGAAGGTCGAGCGCGCGAGCCTCCGCGAGGTGCGCTCGACGTAACGCACGTGCCGCGCGAGTGGGCCGTACGCCGCGTAGCGGGGAGGGAGGCTCCAACCGAGGAAGCGGGTCGGGTACCACCACGCG
>JANQME010000372.1 GCA_028280205.1 Longimicrobiales bacterium | reverse complement strand
TCGGCGTTCCCGCGTCGTCAGCGTGCTCCGGCTCGTGGGTGGGCACGTCCGCGCCGCCGATGAGCAAGCCGTTTTCCACGGCCGCGGCGACTCGCGCGGCGTGCGTTCCGACCCGCCCGGGAGTGGACGCGACCGCTCCGTCCGCGCGCAGCGCCCCACCCGCATCGAATACGTGCCACGTTGTGGACCAGCGCCCTCCGTCGAGCACCATGCCCACGGTGACGACCCGGTCCGCGTCGACGGTTGTCGCCACCTGGG
This sequence comes from Longimicrobiales bacterium, assembly GCA_028280205.1. GTDB lineage: Bacteria > Gemmatimonadota > Gemmatimonadetes > Longimicrobiales > Gaopeijiaceae > UBA2589. The sequence goes on along the minus strand of JANQME010000372.1, from coordinate 2,010 downwards.
CCACGTTCGGGGCGGTGCCCGGCTCGACGGTGTGTGCCGGCCGGACGATCAGCACCGATCTGCGCTGGAGTTCGTGCGCCGTCTCGATGGCGAGGCCGGACACGAGCGTCCCCTCGGCGCCGGACTCTTCGACCGCCACGAGAACGACCCGGCTCGACTCGCCGTCGGACGCCGACCGGCCCTCGGCCGGACCGCACGACGACGCGATCAGAGCGACCAGGAGGTGGAGTGCGGCCCGGACCGCCGCGCGTCGAATCTGGCCGGGGTGGCGACGGCCATGCTTCATCGCTCGTAGATCCGGACCTCGATCACCCCGTCCTCACGCACCCACCCACGGTACATCCCTTCACCGGTGTACGGCGTGGCCACGTTCCCCTGCGCATCCATCGCGATCGCGCCGCCCCCTCCGCCCAGGGCGACGAGCTGGCGCTTCACGGCGTCGTCGGCCGCCTCCCCGACGCTCATGCCGCGGTACTGCATCAGCGAGGCGATCTCCTTCGCTGTCAGCAGCACCATGTGCTTCTCGCCGAGCCCCGTTGTGGATACCGCCACGATGTCGTTGTTGGCGTAGGTGCTGGCGCCGATGATCGGGGAGTCCCCCACCCGCCCGGGACGCTTCGTGATTCGTCCTCCCGTCGAGGTCCCCGCCGCCAGGTTCCCTTCCGCGTCGAGCGCGACCGCGCCCACCGTGCCCCAGAGGTCGGTGTCGGTGGGGTCCTCGGGCTCGAGGGAGCCCACGGCCCGCCGGGGCATCGGCGCCCCGTACGGCACCTCCATCTCCAGCCGCTCCAGAAGCTCCGTCCACTTCCGTTCCGTGTAGAAGTACGCCTCGGGCACCCAGGGCACGCCGAACTCCCGGGCGAGCGCGCTGGCGCCCTCGCCCACGACGAGCACATGGGGCGTCTCCTCCAGGACGATCCTCGCCAGGGAGATCGGGTTGCGAACGTGGCGGGCCGCCCCGATTCCGCCAGCCTTCATCGTCGCGCCGTCCATGAGGGTCGCGTCCAGCTCGACCGTGCCGTCGCGCGTGTAGCTGGCACCGCGGCCGGCGTTGAAGAGCGGCGAGTCCTCCATGACGTTGATCGACGCCTCCACGGCCTCGACGGCGGAGCCACCCGCATCGAGCACCCGGTAGCCGGCGAGGAGCGCCTCCTCGAGGCCGGCGCGGTAGGCCCGCTCGAGCTCGGGATCGGCTGCGAACTCCTCCGGGTCCCGCACGCCACCGCCTCCGTGGATCGCGAGCGCGAAGCTGCGCTCCGGTTCGGCGCGCTCCGTGTCGGCCAGCGAGGCGGCCGCGCTGTCGACGTCGAAGAAGACGATGCGCCTGCCCGGCCCGGACAGGAACATCTCGCCCGAGTGGTGGCCGACCCCTTCCGCGTACTCGATCCGCTTGGTCCCATAGGCTTCGGGGCCGAAGAAGTGTCCCCAGTACTCGTAGTACCGCTGTCCGCGCTCGAGCCGGTAGCGACCCTGGAGCATGGCGGGGCAGTCGCGATCCACTCCGTCCCCTGCGGGGTCGTTGTCGGCGAGTCCCTGAAAGAGGTAGACCTCCCGCTCCCGAAAGCCCGCGAGCATCGCCGCGACCGGACGCCGCGTCATGTACTCGGTGCGGCCGTCGAAGCCGTACTTGTAGCGGTTGAAGTCCCGGCACTCCTCGCCACCCACGAGAGGGGTGCGCGACCGGTAGTCGATGAAGCCGGACTCCGCCGTCAGATCCGGACGCGACCGATCGAAGTAGAGGACCGAGGACGGGTTCGCGACGATGTAGCGGACGAAGATGCCGCGGTCCTTCAGCCCGTCGTAGACGGGCGTTCCGACCGAGTACCGGCTGACGAGCTGCCCTCCGGCCGAGTGCCCGATGTGAACGACGGCGCGCACGCCAGGAAACCGGTCGACGACGTGGAGGACCATCGCGTCGAGAAGGTCGTAGTTGCTGATCCGCGGCTCGTTCACCGACGGTACGCCCTCTCGCCAGCCCCCGTCCCAGTACGGGTAGTGCCCGTCCGCGTA
>JANQME010000294.1 GCA_028280205.1 Longimicrobiales bacterium | reverse complement strand
GGAGTCTTCTCGTCGGAGGCCGCGATCGAGGCGGCCGGCATCCCGGCCGACCGGATCGACCACACCTTCTTCGGCAACGCGCTGCAGACGTCGTCGGACTCGATCTATCTGGCCCGGCACGTCGCGCTGCGCAGCGGGGTGCCTCAGGAGCGTCCGGCCCTGACTGTGAACCGCCTGTGCGGTTCCGGCTTCGAGGCGATCGTTCAGGGCGCCAAGGAGATCGTGCTCGGCGAGGCCGACGTATGCCTGACGGGCGGAGCCGAGTCGATGAGCCAGGCCCCCCATGTGGTGCGCGGAGCCCGTTGGGGCAAGCAGCTCCGCCTCGGTCCCGCGGGCGGACAGTTCGAGGACCTTCTCTGGGAGGCGCTCCTCGATACGAACTGCGACCTCACGATGGCCCAGACCGCCGAGGAGCTCGCGGACCGCTACGACGTGACCCGCGAGGAGGCCGATGGGGTCGCGGTCGCGTCCCAACAGCGCGCGAAGGCGGCTTGGGACGCCGGCTACTTCGATGCGGAGATCGCCGAGGTGGTCGTACGGAGCCGGAAGGGTGAGACGACGTACGCCGCCGACGAGCACATGCGCCCCGAAACCACGATGGAGGCGCTCGGTGGGCTGCGCCCGTACTTCAAGAAGGACGGCCTCGTCACGGCGGGCAACGCGAGCGGGATCGGTGACGGAGCCGCCAGCGCGGTGATCGCCGGCGCCGAGTGGGCCGAGGCCAACGGCGTGAAGCCGCTCGCGCGCATCGTATCGTGGGGCTTCGTCGGCGTGGAGCCCCAGGTCATGGGCATCGGTCCGGCACCGGCGGCCCGCCTCGCGCTGGAGAAGGCCGGTCTCTCGCTCGACGACATGGACCTGGTCGAGGTCAACGAGGCGTTCGCCCCCCAGTACAAGTCGGTCGAGAAGGAGCTGGGGCTCGACCCGGAGAAGACGAACGTGAACGGAGGTGCGATCGCCATCACCCACCCGCTCGCGGCCTCGGGTGCGCGCATCACGATCCACCTCGTGCACGAGCTGCGGCGGCGTGGAGCTCGCTACGGACTCGGTTCGGCCTGTATCGGCGGCGGCCAGGGTGGAGCGGTCGTCGTCGAAGCGCTCTGAGCCGGCGGCAACCGGCCGGGCATGACGGACGACGTCCCCGGACGCAGCCTCTCCCGGCGTGAGTTCGACGCCGTCATCCGGCGCGCCGCCGAGCTCGCCGGCTCGGACAGCTCGGGCGCCGAAGGCGCAGTCTCGGAGGGCGAGCTCTTTCGCATCGCCGGCGAGGTGGGCCTGCCCGACGCGCACGTCCGGCGTGCGCTCGCGGAGGTGCGGGCGGGTGAGGTCGGAGGCGGGCGGGTCGATCGCCTCTTCGGGCCTGCCCTGGTCGTGGCGTCCCGGGTCGTCCCGGGGTCACCGGACGACATCGCCCGCGAGGTCGACGAGTTCCTCGTGGCCACACAGCTCCTGCAGCCGGTTCGCCGAGGCAGAGATGTGCTCCAGTACCGTCCGGCGGTAGACTGGACGTCGCAGCTTGCGCGGGCCGCGAGCTTCAGCTCGCGGAAGTACTACATCGCCTCGGCGAAGTCGGTCGAGGTGCGTCTGGAGCCGGTCGACGACGAGCGCACTCTGGTCGAGTTTCTGGTGGACCCCGGGATGCGCAACGAGGATCTCGCCGGGGCGGTCTTCGGCGGCGGAGCCGCGGGAACCGCGACCGGAGTCGTCGCCGGGATGATCGTCGCGGCAGCGGCGCCGCTCGCGCTGGGCATCGGTGCGGGGATGCTGGTGGGCGGTGGGGTGTGGTCGGGGATGGCGGTGATGATCGGGCGCGGCCATCGGAAGAAGGTTCTGGACGTGCGGACCGAGGTCGAGGGCGTGCTCGACTCGCTCGAGCACGGGATGTCGCTCGAGCCTCCGCCCGCGTCGTGGCGCCGGTGGGTCAAGCGGCACTTCCACGGGGTCGCCCGCGACCTCATGGGCACGGACGAGGAGTAGCGACGTCGCGGGATTGCGTCGGCGAGCCGACGGGACGGTCGGAAACGGATCACACGAGAACGAACAACAAAAAGGACGGAAACACAGCGTGGATATCGGCACGGTGGGCGTCGTGGGCTGCGGGCTCATGGGCAGCGGGATTGCGGAGATCGCCGCGAAGAGCGACTTCGACGTGAAGGTGCGGGAGGTCTCGAAGGACTTCCTGGAGGCCGGAGAGAAGCGGATCCGGAAGTCGATGGACCGGGCCGTGGAGAAGGAGAAGCTCTCGGCGGAGGATCGGGACGCCGCCTGGGCCCGCCTCTCCTTCACGACCGAGATCTCCGATCTGGCGGAGTGCGACCTGGTGATCGAGGCGATCGTCGAAGAGCTGGCGGCGAAAAACGCCCTCTTCGGCGAGCTGGACGGGCTGTGCGGAGAGAACACGATCTTCGCATCGAACACCAGCTCCCTCACCATCACGGACATGGCGGCTGCGACGTCGCGGCCCGACCGCTTCGTCGGTCTGCACTTCTTCAACCCGGTTCCGGTCATGAAGCTCGTCGAGGTCGTGCGCACGATCGCCACGAGCGACGAGACCTTCGAGCGGGCATTCGCCTTCTCGAAGGCGGTCGGGAAGGTCCCGATCACGGCGAAGGACAACTCGGGCTTCGTGGTGAACCTGCTCCTGGTCCCGTACATGCTCGACGCGATTCGTCAGCTCGAGCGTGGCGTGGCGAGCGTCCGTGACATCGACACCGGGATGACGCTCGGGTGCGGCTACCCGATGGGGCCCTTCCTGCTCTGCGACTTCGTCGGGATCGACACGCTGTATCGGATCAGCGAGATCATGTTCGAGGAGTACCGGGAGGAGCGCTACGCGCCCCCACCGCTCCTCAGGCGGATCGTGGCCCTCGGGCGCTACGGCCGGAAGACGGGGCGTGGCTTCTACGACTGGTCGGGCGACGAGCCGGTGCCGCTTCCCGTCTGACGGAAGCGCTCGCTTCGGAGGCTGAGCTCGGGCGGCGGCACTCCTCGAAAAGGGTGTCGCCGCTCGATGTGTGGCAACACATTGCGTATAACGACCGCCTGTTCCGCCGCCTTCCGATGATCGTCGTACACGCCGCCGACCCCACCGTCCGCCGGGCGGCACTCCGCGCTGCCAGCCCGGAGGAGGATGTGATCATGGGAGCCGCCGCGCGTGCCGCCGTCGAGTGGGGCTTCCCCCGGATCGTCGTCCGCGGCCCCCGCGAGCCCCCGAACCCGATCCCCTCCCACCTGACCGTGCTGGACGTGGACGAGACGACACTGCGGGCCTGGGAGGCGGACCGCAGGGCGCTCGAGCTTCCGCCCACCCGAGCCGAGTACGTCGCCGAACGGGTCGCCCGAGCCGTGGAGGCCCGGGCCGACCGTTGAACGAGGGTCGACCGGATGCTGGCCGACCTGTCCCGGGCGGCCGGTACCCGGCTGCCTTCGCCTTTTCGGGGCTTCGCCCGGCGCGTGCTGGAGTTCCCCTGGCACTATCGGACGCTGCACTCCCTCGCGGACGCAGGGGAGACGACCCGTGGTGCCCTCAAGGCCCGCTTTCGGCGCCGCGGACTGCCGAGCCCGGCGATCTACCTGCGCTGGTTGCGTCTGCTGGCCGTGTCGAGCGTGCTTTCCGACCGGTCGATCACCGTCTCCGACGCGTCGCACCGCATGGGGTTCACGTCGGCGGGCAACCTGTGTCGAAGTCTGCGCACGGTCGCTGGAGTGACCGCCACCGAGTCACGCACGCCAGCGGCTTTCCGCAGCATGCTCGTGGCCTTCGCCGCGGAGAACCTCGACGAGGAGGCGCTGGAGGCCTGGGCCACGCTCGAGGATCTCTTCCGCAGGGCGGCCTGACACCGGGCATGCGGCCGCCGCCGGTGACCCACAGCCTCGCCAGGCGGGATGCACGCACGAAAAAAACGAGCGGTCCCCCCACCGGGAGGACCGCTTCGATCGTCCGAGCGAGCGGACGCTACGGGCGCTTGCGACGCTGGCGCCGACGCTCGCGGCGGATGGCGGCCTCTCGCTTGCGCTTGCGCTGAGCGCTCGGCTTTTCGTAGTACCGGCGCTTCCGGAGCTCGGAGTACAGACCCGAACGCTGGACCTTGCGCTTGAAGCGGCGCAGGGCGCGGTCGAGGCTTTCGTTGTCCTGGACGACGACTTCCAAGTCGATCACTTCCTTCAGTGGAATCGGTAGAGTCTAACAGTAAAGGCTAACCGACGCGGGTGTCCCGGTAAACCAGCAGCCGACCCATCACCGTCGGCACGCGGACGGCCGCCTCAGGGGAGTCGACCCTCCCGGTGGAGCGTGTGCGCGTAGAGACGGTAGACGTCGGGATACTCGAGAAAGTCGCGCGTCCACGTCTCGAAGTCGGGCAAGGGGAGGAGCCGTTCGAGGTGGTCGACGACCATGCGCGCGAACTGGACCCGATCGCTCGCCCGGAAGTCGATGCGTTCTCCGTCGAGGATCGAGTCCACCGCCGCTTCGAACGCGTCGGGCTCGACGAGGCAGATGAGGTGGGCGACCTGGTCCAGCCGGTACGACTCGTACACGGAGCGGAGGCGCTCCATGTCCTCTCCCGGAGCCTCTTCGTCCGTCCACGTGCCGGCGATCTCGCGCGAGTCCCGTGCGAGCAGCGTGCGGAAGCGGCCGCGCAGATGCGTCGGTCCGCCTCGTCGCGCGCTCGTGTGGAGGGCGGAATCGAGCAGGCCGCGCAGGAGCGGCCGACCGAGGCCGCGCGCCTTCTCGTGGATCTCGGCTTCGGACGCCTCGACGAAGATCTCCGTCGTCCGCACCTCGTCCTCGGGCACCTCGCTGTGACTCGGTCGGAACGCGAAGTAGCCGTGCCATCGATCCCGCCCGACGGGCGCGGTGACCAGGAAGCACGCCCACCGGTCGTCCCCGTCCTCGAGGAAGGCCACGGAGCGCCGTCGTTCGGCCGATCGGGTCACGGAGAGGAAGCCTCGGCGGCCTGGGCGGAGTGTGCAGGACCAGGGCGAAGT
>JANQME010000255.1 GCA_028280205.1 Longimicrobiales bacterium | reverse complement strand
ACGACCGCGTCGCCCGCGGAGTCCGAAGCGCCCCGCCCGGCACCGACACGGACACGCCCCTCTTCGACCTCGACGTCGACGTCACCGGACGAACCGTCGCGAACGCGCACGTTGAAGCGCGTCCCGAGCACCTCGACCCGCGCACGTCCGGCCCGCACGTGGAAGGGGCGATCCGCGGAGACGACGTCGAAGAAGGCCTCGCCGTCGAGCCGCACCGAGCGGGAGACCGCGTCGCCGGAAAGCCCCGCGAAGGAGCGCCGATGTCGGATCGTGGAGCCCGCGTTGAGCGCCGCCGTCGATCCGTCCGGAAGCGCCACCACCCGACGCTCTCCGACGCCCGCGGTGTACGACACGGGTCGGACGGCCCAAATCAGGGCGAGGACCGCCGCGGCCGCGACGGCACCCCAGCGGGGCCATGCACCGGCCCGACGTCCGACATCCCCTCGGCGGCCTCGGTGCCCGTCGATCGGGACCACGGAGTCGTGCGGGTCGAGGTGATCCGAAGATGGCACGTCATCTCGTGTACCGGGAGAAGACGACGCGCCCCCCCCGTCGGCGGGAAAGGAGCCCGCAGACTCCAGGCGGGATCGAAGGGCACCCCACGCGACCTCGGTATCGGCCGCCGACGGACCGGGCGCATCGTTCTCCACCCGATCGAGGACGTTCCACACCTCTTCGAGCTCGGGGTGGGCGGGCGGAGGGCCGGCGGCTCTCGGCCGCCGATCGCGGGACTTGCTCATGATTCCAGCAGGCTAGGCTCGTAGGACTCGATCCGCTCGCGGATCGTCCGAAGAGCACGGACCAGGTGGTTGTTCACCGTGCGTGCCGACAGACCCATGACCTCGGCCACCTCGCCGTGCGACAGACCCTCGAACCGACTCAAGTTGAGTGCCTCCCGCTGGCGCTGCGGCAGCGCGTCGATCCACCCGTGCAGACGGCGCGCCAGGTCGCGACCCACGACTTCACTCTCGGGGTCGCTGGCACGCGGCCGCAGCTCGACCGCACGGGCGTCCAGAAGCGAGCGACGATTCGACTGGTCGCGCACCCGATTCAGCGCGAGGTTCCGAACCGAACGGAAGAGGAGTGCCTTGACCGACCGCGTCGGATCGACCGAGGCGCGTCCCTCCCACAAACGCACGAACGCCTCCTGAACGAGGTCTTCCGCGGACTCGCCATCGACCAGCGTCGTCGCGTACCGGACGAGTGCAGGGTGGAGCGTCCGGAAGAGCGCCTCCAAGGCGCGCGGATCCGCGTCACGCAGTCCCGCGGCAAGATCGGAGAACGGGTCGCTGTCCGACTCGAACCGCTGTGAGTCGGGCAGATCCGGGGAGCTTCCGACTGCTTCGTTGGCGCGCACGAGAAGAGTCGAGGGCATGTGTCGTCACGATGGGTGATGCGCGAAGGATACACGTCACCGCTGTCGGATGACCACCGCGCTCTGTTCATTAAATAGTTATACAAAACTAGAACAACCACACTCTCGGTCAATCACCCGATCCGTGGCAAGGGGTGAAACCTGGAATACCCTACGTCGTAGGGGTTATGGTCCCGCGACCCGATCCCGGAGCCTCGCGTGCCCCCCGGTCTTCCAAGCGACTTCGAACAGCAGGTCCTCCTCGCCGTCTGGCGACTCGGTGACGGCGCGTACGGCGCCTCCGTGCGAACGGAGATCGAGGAGCGCACAGGGCGTACGGTTTCGCAGGGCGCCGTGTACGTGACCCTCGTCCGACTGGAGAAGAAGGGATGGCTCCGGTCGCGCCTCGCCGATCCCACGCCGGTGCGCGGCGGTCGTGCCAAGCGGCTCTTCCGGATCCTCCCCGAGGCGGTGGAAGGACTCCGGGCGGCGCGCTGGGCGATGGACCGGCTCTGGGAAGGACTCCCCGAGCCGGGCTCGGGTCGGGCCGGAGCGGGGCGGTGACGGACCCTTCCCCTCCCCGCGCTGCGCGGCTTCTCCTGCGGACGCTCCTCCCGGGCCACCTGCACGACTCGCTCGCCGGTGATCTCGAAGAGCGCTTCCGGGCGCACGCAGCGCACGACCTGCGCGCCGCCCGCCGCGCCTACTGGCGCGACGCCACTTCCCCCACGCTGCTCGCCCTCCGCAGGGAGAGCCGCGGCATGCACCTCCCCCCCGGGTCGCCCCCGGACGCCGGACCAGGAGACGGAATGGCCCGCTCGCTCGCTTCCGACCTGAAGTTCGCCCTGCGCACGCTGCGCAAGTCGCCCGGCTTCACGGCCGTGGCCGTGCTCTCCCTCGCGCTCGGGATCGGTCCCAACACGGCGATCTTCTCGCTCGTGAACGCGGTCCTCTTCCAGGAGTGGGGTGTCGAGGAGCCGGAGATGCTCATCGACATCTACGGGCTGACGGACGACGGGAGTCACTTCTTCAACTCCTACCGGAACTTCGAGCTGATCGAGGAGGGGGCCTCCGATGTATTCGAGGGCGTGGCCAACTACAGCTTCCTGAGCGTGCGCATGGAGGGAGCCTCCGGGCAGACGGAGGTGGTGCTCGGTGAGATGGTCTCGGGCGGCTACTTCGACGTCATGGGCGTCGATGCGGCCCTCGGCCGGGTGCTGGTTCCAGACGACGACGCCGAAGGTGCGGGCAGGCCGGTCGTCGTCCTCGGACACCACTACTGGCAGACCCGCTACGGAAGCGATCCGTCGATCGTGGGACGGGAGATCCGGATGAACGGGCGTCCGTACACGGTCGTCGGCGTCGCGCCGGAGTCCTTCCGGGGTCGTTTCTCTCCGGCTGTCGGCGCGGACTTCTGGGTCCCGCTGCAGACGTACCCGCACATCGACCCGCCCAAGCTGACCCGCGGAGACTTCACGATCTCGGGCCGAGTGCGCGACGGCGTGGAACCCGGGCAGGCGATCGCCGCGGTCGAGACGCTGGCGGCGCGAGAGGACGCGGAGCGGCAGGCGCGTAACCCCGAGCGGCGCAGCCGATTCCGGCTCGGGGCCGTGCAGCTCTCCGAGGTGCGTCTGCACCCCGACGCCGACCGCCTCGTCACCGCCATGGCCGCGCTCCTCCTCGTCTCAGTCGCCCTCGTGCTGATCGTGGCGTGCGTGAACCTCGCGGGCTTCCTCCTCAGCCGGGCGGCCGAACGTCGCAAGGAGATGGCCGTCAGGGTGGCGATGGGCGCCGGGCGCCGGGCGATCGTCCGCCAGCTGATCGTGGAGTCGATGGTCGTGGCCACGCTCGGTGGCGTGCTCGGGCTGGCTCTGGGGCAACTGGCAGTGCGCGCGCTGATGTCGATCGAGCCTCCGCTCCCGGTTCCGGTCGAGATCGAGGTCGGACTCGACGCCCGCGTGCTCTTCTTCACCGCCGGCACCGCGATGGTCGCGGCGCTGGTCTTCGGGCTCGCGCCCGCACTCGAGTCCACGCGGGCTCCGGTCGCGGCCACACTGCGTGACGAGGCGGGGTCGAGCGGAGGGCGTCGCAAAGTGGGCGTCCGGGGGGTCCTGGTGGCGAGCCAGATGGCGCTGTCGACCGTCCTCCTCTTCGGGGCCGTGCTCTTCGTCCGCTCGCTGGAGGCGGCCGGCGAGATGGACCTCGGATTCGCCACGCGCACCGCCGCGGTGGTCGACGTCGAGACAGGGCCCGCCGAGTTCCAGCCCGAAGAGCAGGCGTCCTACAACGACGCGCTCATGAGACGTCTGCAGGCACAGGCGGCGATCACCGGAGTCGCCTTCACCAACCGCATGCCCCTCGACCTCGGCACGAGGAACATCGCGTTCGACGTCCCCGGCGTGGACCCGCCTCCGAACGCCAACCGATGGGTGCTCGAGGTGGCCCGCGTGACGGAAGAGTACTTCGACGCCATGGGCATCGAGCTCCTCGATGGGCGGGTGTTCTGGGAAGCGGATCGCATGGGCTCCGACGAGGTGGCGGTCATCAGCCAGGCGGGCGCGAACCGCTTCTGGCCCGGCGAAAGCGCCGTCGGACGTACCCTACTCCCCAACCCCGACGGCTCGGACGCGATCACCATCGTGGGCGTGGTCGACAACGCCAAGATCTGGAGCTTGGGGGAGTCGCCGCGTCCGTACCTCTATCGTCCCATGGCCCAGGCCTCGGCTCCGCAGGCGTTTACCGTGGTGGCCACGGGGAACCTCCCGCCGGGCGAGCTGGCCGCCCTGGTCCGTACCGAAGCGCTCACCGTCGACGATCGCGTCTTCATGGCCGACGTCGGGACGATGGACGACCACCTCGGTTACGTCTTCTTCCTCCCGCGCATGGCGGCGGCCATGCTCTCCCTCGTCGGGGTCCTCGCGCTCGTGCTCGCATGCATCGGCCTGTACGGGATGGTGGCGTACAGCGTCTCGCGACGCACCCGCGAGATGGGAATCCGGCTCGCGCTCGGTGCGGATCGCGCACGGGTGGTCGGAATGGTGCTGAAGGGCGGCGGCGCGCTCATCGCCACGGGAGCCGCCGTCGGCATCGCAGGCTCGATCGGCCTCGGATCAGCGCTGGGCACGACGTCCTTCCTCCTCGGGGTCGCCGCGCTCGACCCGCTCTCGCTTCTTGCGGCCCCGCTGCTCTTGGCTACGGTGGCCGTGCTCGCCACCTATCTGCCGGCCCGGCGGGCGTCGCGCGTGGATCCGGTGCGGGCCCTCAGGACCGAGTGATACGGAAGGGCTGGGGTCGGGCTGGAGAGGGCCCGAGGGCGATTGGATCGGTCAAGCTCCGCCTGAACCGCGTGGACGGAGCGGACTCCCTGTAACCCGGCCGGAACCTCCGGTATCTTTCGGTGCCGCACGTCGGCGTGGCCGCCCCGGCCCGTCGGCGTTTCCGTTTCCGGCCCGATCCCCGGTCATGGATCTCGAGGCAGTCACCACCCACCCCGAAGCGACGTCCCGACCCCGGGCGTTCTACGAGCTCACGAAGCCCGGGATCGCAGGGTATGTGATGATCACCGCCGGGGTCAGCGCCGTCGTCTCGGCGCGCGGTGAGCTCCCGATGGCGACCGCCCTGCACACGATGGCCGGCGTCGGGCTCGCAACGGCGGGGGCGCTGAGCCTGAACCAGTACGTGGAGCGAGAGGCCGACGCGGTGATGCACCGCACGCGCAGACGGCCGATCCCGACGGGGCGCGTACAGCCGATGGAGGCGCTGGCGTTCGGCTCCGGGCTCCTCCTGACCGGAATCGTCTACCTCGCACTCACCCTGGGGGCGCTACCCTCACTGCTCACCGCGGCGAGCGGCCTGATGTACCACGGCATCTACACGCCGCTCAAGACGCGCTCGTACCTCGCCACGCTCGCCGGGGCCGTTCCGGGCGCGCTTCCGATGCTCATCGGGTGGACGGCCGGGAGCGGGGCGATCGACCCGGGAGGGGCGGCGTTCTTCCTGATCGGGTACCTGTGGCAGCTCCCCCACGTCCTCGGACTCGCGTGGATGCTGCGCGAGGACTACGCACGGGTCGGCTTCACCCTGATCCCGCCCGGCGGGGCTCGATCGATCGGTGCCCAGATGGTCGCCTCGACCGCGCTCCTGGTGCCGATGAGCTGGGCCCCGACGCTGCTGGGGTACACGGGCACCCCGTACCTCGTGGGCGCCACGCTGCTCGGAGCGGCGTTCCTGGCGAGCGCGTTGGACGCCGCCCGGGAGATGACGGACGCACGGGCGCGGAAGGTCTTCTTCGCGTCTCTCCTCTATCAGCCGTTCCTCCTCGGCCTCATGCTCCTGGATACGATCCGACTCTGATCACCCCCTCCCCACCCACCGTGTCACGACCGCGTCCCTCTCACCAGCGCCGCATTCCCCCTCGTCACCGCGTCCCGACCGACCGCGCCACCCCCCTTGTCCGAACGGCGGCCGCCGCCGCCTCGCTCCTCGTCGCGGCAACTCTCGACACCGCTCCGGTCCACGCGCGGCAGGAGGTCGACGCGCAGCAGGAGGCGGCCGAGCGCCCGCGCGCGCGCGGCCTCGGAATCGAGGTCGGGATCTTCGAGCCGGGCGAGTACAACGCGATCACCGACGTGCGCGGCGTGCGGGTCGGGCACGCCTCGGTGATCGAGCCACCGAACGTCCGCACCGGGGTCACCGCGGTGCTCCCGCACGGCGGCAACCCCTACCTGTCCCGGGTGCCCGCCGCCCTCCACGTCGGCAACGGCTACGGGAAGCTCCTCGGCGTCACCCAGGTGCGCGAGCTGGGTGAGCTCGAGACCCCGATCCTCCTGACGTGCACGCTGTGCGTGTGGAAGGTGGCCGACGCCCTGGTCGGCTGGATGCTGGAGCGCGAGAGGATGGAGGACGTGCGCTCCCTGAACGCGGTCGTCGGGGAGACGAACGACGGGGGCCTCAACGACATCCGCTCCCGCCCCGTCGAGGCGGTCCACGTGCGGGCCGCGCTCGAGAGCGCCGCGTCGGGGCCGGTGGAGGAGGGCGCGGTCGGCGCGGGCGCCGGCACGCGTGCCTTCGGCTGGAAGGGCGGGATCGGAACGAGCAGCCGCGTGCTTCCGCAGACGCTCGGCGGTTGGACGGTCGGGGTGCTCGTGCAGTCCAACTTCGGCGGCATCCTCCGCATTGCCGGAGCGCCGGTCGGAATCGAGCTCGATCAATACGCCTTCCGGGACGAGGTCGGGCCGGAGCCGGAGGCCGAGTCCGGATACGATCCGATGTTCGACGGGCAGGAGTGGGGCTCGATCATGATCGTCGTCGCGACCGACGCCCCCCTCTCGGATCGCAACCTGGAGCGGCTGGCGCGCCGGGCGGTGATGGGCCTCGCCCGCACGGGGTCGTACGCCTCCAACGGATCCGGCGACTACGTGATCGCCTTCTCGACCGCGAACGCGGTGCGACGCGGGATCGGCGATCACGTGATCGCCGTCGATGATCTGGCCAACAGTGGCATGAGCGCCCTCTTCCAGGCGACGGTCGAGGCGACGGAGGAGTCGATCTACAACTCCCTCTTCCGCGCGGAGACGGTCACGAGCAACGGACAGACCGTCGAGGCCCTCCCCATCGAGGCGACGCTGGAGATCCTGCGGCGCCACGGCGTGGTGCGATGAGCCGGGACGCCCTCACGGAGATCGACTGGTCCGTGCGCGCCGACGTCTACGCCACCTTCGCCGAGTCGGGTCGGGCGCCCGGGATCGCGCAGATCGCTTCGGAGCGCGGAATCGGAGAGGGCGAGGCGCGCGCCGCGCTCGTCCGCCTCTCCGAAGCGCACCAACTCGCCCTCCACCTCGACGGCACCGTATGGATGGCGCACCCCTTCTCGGCCGTCCCGACCGACTACCCGGTGGAGACGCCGACGACGACGTGCTGGGCGAACTGCGCGTGGGACGCGCTGGGAATTCCGGCCATCGTGGGCAGCGACGGATGGACGCGCACGGCGTGTGCGCAGAGCGGGGTGCCGCTGGAGTTCGGAGTGCGCGGCGGTGCGCTCGCCGGCGACGACTGTGTGGTGCACCTCCTCACGCCGCTCCGCGACGCCTGGGTCGACATCGGCTTCACCTGAGCGCACTACCTCGTCTTCCGGTCGGAAGCGGAGGTCGAGGCGTGGCTCGAGCACACGGGCCACGCGCCCGGGGTGACGTTGCCGATCGAGCGCATCTGGGCGCTGGCGCGCGCGACGATATCGTCCCATGGATATCCGTCCGGGCTGTTGCCGAAGGCTTCGTGCGGCGTACGGTTGCCCTTGTCGCGGTTCGCCTGACGCGTG
>JANQME010000228.1 GCA_028280205.1 Longimicrobiales bacterium | reverse complement strand
TGCCAGCGGCGAAGCGGTTCGCCGGAATCCGTGGGTCCGCGATGGCGTGGGTCCTCCTGACGCTCTCCCTGCTCCCGCCGACCCTCGCCTCCGCGCAAGATCCTCGAGGCGCAGGCGACGAGCCGGACGGAGCCGCGTGCACGTCGGGTGTGATCACCTCGATCGAGCTCGATCGCCGTGAGCCCTTCGAGCCGGATTCGGTCGACTTCGCCCCGGTCGCGTGGACGTACGGCGTCCTGAACTCCCTGCACGTGCGCACGCGCGAGTCGTTCGTGCGCGACGAGCTCCTCGTCGACGTGGGTGACTGCTACGACGAGTTCCTCGTCTCGGAGTCACAGCGCCTCCTGGACGCGTACGCCTTCCTGGAGACGGCGCGCATCGCAGTGGCTGCGGACTCGGCGGGCGGGCGCTCACTCCTGGTGCGGACACGCGACGCGTGGTCGACGACCGTCGGCCTCGGGGTCACGTACGATCAGGGCTTCAACCTCGAGAGCGTGGGCGTCACCGAGACGAACTTCCTGGGCCGCGGCCTGTTGGCCAGCGTCTCGCACCGCGAGTTCCGCGAGCTCCGCGCGCAGTCCCTCAGACTGGCCACGCCCCGGCTCTTCGGCCGCACCGACGCGAGCGTGCGCTTGGGTCGGGACCGCCCGGGGACGTTCTTCGATCAGTACCTGCGCTACCCCTTCCTCGGCGACACGGGGCTGTACTCGTTGCGCGAGACGTACGCCCGCGGGACGAGCTACTTCGCGTACACCACTCCGCCCGGCTCACTCGCCACGCAGGTGCTCGTACCCGCCTTCCGCGAGTTCGTCGAACTCTCGGCGGCACGCCGCTTCGGCGAGGGAGGGCGGTCGCTCATCGTCGGGCTCACCCTGTCCCGCGACCTGAGCCGCTTCGACGCGCCGCTCGCCGTGATCAACGGCGACATCGACGACGCCCCGCCGCTGCCCCCGGACCAGACGCCGCCCGAGCTCACCGCGCAGCTCCAGGACTACGGCGCCAGCCGGGTGTGGCTCCATCTCGGGGCCCGCCGCTTCCGCTTCGTCGAGTTCCAGGGCCTCGACGCGCTGCGTGACCGTATCCTGGTAGGCCTGGGTATCTACGGCGGAGTGACGATCGGGCGCGGCTTCGACGTGTTGCTTCCCACGGACGTGCCGGGCCTCGACGACACGTTCGTACGCGGCCGGCTGTCGTGGACGACCGGGGTGGGCGGTGGCCTGGTGCGCGCTTCGCTCTACGGCGAGTCGCGGCGGGCGGGCGGCGCGTGGTGGGACCGCCTGGGGAGCGCCGAGCTCGTGGGGTACCTGCGCACACCGTTCCTCCCCGGTCAGACCCTTTTCGTGCGCTCCTCGTTCGCCGAGGGTCGGGACGCGACCGCACCGTTCCAGCTCAGCCTGGGGGGACGGGAGAGCGTGCGCTCGCTGCCCGAAGACGCCTTCCCCGGAGGGCGCCTCGCACGCTTCGTCTTGGAGGACCGGATCGTTCTGCCCTGGCCACGCCATGCCTTCGATCTGGGCCTGACGCTCTTCGCCGACGCCGGCCGCGTCTGGCCCGGCGACGCCCCGCTGGGCGTGGACTCGGGGTGGCAATACGGCGTGGGGGCCGGCGTGCGTTTCGCGCTACCCGCGCGTTCGCGCTACGCGTGGCGGGCCGACCTCGCCTTCCCCGTGGGGCCGACGGGTGGCGACCCGATCTTCCGCCTGACGTTCGAGCTGAATCGTCTCGCACGCGGCTTCTTCACGCCGGATCTGGTGCGCAGCACGCGCTTCGGCCTCGGCGCTGAGAGCTTCTGAGGGGTCCGGGGACGCTCCGCAGAGCTTTCTGAGAGCCTACTCCTCCCCGCTGCCGCCGCCCTTCTTCGGCCCGAAGACCTTATACAGCAGCCAGCCCACGGCACCGACGCCGATGACGACCGGAATCCACCCCAGGAGGTTCCAGAGCACGGCCGCACCGACCACGACCCCGGCCCCCTGGAGGAAGCCGACGACCTGCGCGGTGTCCTTCGCCCGCTCGACGTCCGCGTCGGTGTAGATCTTCTCCGGGAGCTTCGTCACTACGCCCGAGCCTCCGCCTCTCCCCTGCGGCCACGGGGCAAGCCGTGCGCGGAGTCGCCGCCGAGCTGCAGCAGGTCCAGTACGGAGCTGAGCTGCTCGGAGCCGCGCGCGCCCATCTCGGCCACGTTCACGCCGGTCTCGAAGCGGCCGGGCGACACCTCGCGCACGTAGGCAACGCGCCCGGTGACCGGCAGCCCCGAGTCACCGTCGTCGTGCGGCACCTCGAACTCCACCTCCACCACCGAACCCGGGCTGAGCTGCGTCCCCAGGATCATCGAAAAGCCACCGTCCCCGAGGCTGGTGGTGCGGAAGTCCAGCTCCCACTCGCGCATCGAGCGCAGGCGCCCGGACACGGTGACCGGCGCGCGCCGGAAGGAGCGGGCACGATGACCGTGCGGGCGGACCCGGTTACGGCCCTGCTCCTTGGCCTCGTACATCGCGGCATCGGCGAGTCGGATGAGCTCGTCCGCCGTGACCGCGTCCCCCGGGCAGGTCGCGACGCCCGCCGAGATCGTGACCGGGGCAGAGAGCTCGATGCCCGAGATCTCCGCCGCGGACGTCTCGATCAACTCCCGTACGCGCTCGACCGCGTCGACGGCGTACCGCTTGGGCGTCTCGGCCATGACGACGGCGAATTCCTCTCCGCCGTAGCGCGCGCAGACGTCGTTCTGCCGCGTGCCGTACGTGATGGCCCGGCTGACGGCGATCAGGGCACGGTTGCCGGCCTCATGCCCGTGTCGGTCGTTGTACTTCTTGAAGCGATCGACGTCGATCATGACCAGCGAGAGCGGGACGACGCGACGGGAGCAGCGCTCGACCTCGCGCGCGAGGTGCTCTCCGAAGAAGCGGAAGTTGTACAACCCCGTGAGGCCGTCCCGATGCACCGAGCGCTCCATCTGCTCGAACGTCTCGATCTCGACGAACCGCGGTGAGCGCAGCGCCCGAGCCGCGAGCAGCGAATCGAGGAGTGCCGCCCGGACGTCGACCGGGCGACCCAACCGCTCCGCGGTATCGCGCTGCCGCTCCACCGCGGCCCGCCAGCAGCTAGCGCCCTCCTCGATGTCGAGCTCGATCCCCGCGAGCTGGTGAATCAGCTCGCCGTACAGGGACGCATCCCGTCCGCTCAGCAGCTCGCGCAGCTCGACGTCGATCTGCTCGGCGTCGTAGGGTGTACGGCTCAGCAGCGCATGGAGCTGTCGCCGGAGATCCGCGGCATCTTCCGCCTCCCGCGCTTCGGCCTGGGGACCGGTGTCGGACTTCTGGGGGGGAACGCTCATTCGTTCATTTGAACACCAACGGGTCGCCGACTGCAAGGATCGACGCGGATGATGAGACAACCACGCCGTGGGTCGGCGCCCACGCACCGAACGCACGCGCCCCCCGGCCCCCAATGCGGGGACCGGAGGGCGCTTCCGACCGAGGGTCGGACGGCCGCGGGTGGCCGAGGTCAGCCGATCCGCTCGACCCGGATGCTGGCGACCGGGTTGCGCCACCCGTGCAGCTCCGGCACGAGGTCGTTTCCACCCCGGATGCCCCGATGCAGCCGCACCCGTCCCTTCGTCGCGAGGGCCGGGTCGCTCATGCCTGTGCCCGCATCGGCCGACGAAGTAGCCCCGAAGATCTGGCAGGGCGGGACGATGTCGGCGAAGTCCTCGGTGTTCCGCTCGCTGCCGGCGTCGAAGCCGTAGGAGCGCATGCTCGTCCACGAAAGGAACCACGCTCGACGGCTCGCGGTGATCTCGAAGGTGATCGACTCGCCCTGCAGCAGCGGGGGCGGATCTCCGGCGGCGATGACGACGCTGCTCACCCGCCTGTCTGCGGCGAGAGCCTGCTCGAGGACGCTCAGGTTGCCGTTCTCGGCGATCTCCCGGATCCCCTCGCTGGCCGGACGACCGAGCCCGTAGAGGCGCAGACGTCGTCCGTGGGTCGCAACGAGCGGCGGGGTGAACGGCTGGGACGACGTCAGGTTCGTGACGGTGACGCGATACGTGCACTCCGCACCGAGGCTTCCCAGGAAGCTCGCATCCGGCTCGATCTCCGGAGCGACCGGATCAGGGGTGTCGCAGGCGGTGGCGGCGACGGTGAGGACCAGCGCGGTCGAAGGGACCGTTGCGTGAGCGTTTCGCGACGTTGCACGAAACGCCGACGAAACGTCGGCGGTCCGAGTGGGTTGGAGAGGCCATGAGCCACGATCGCCGCCCCGTTCTCGTGTGGGCTGAGCGCGTCTTCACCGCAGCGCTGCTCGCCTTCGTCGTCTACCGACTCGCACCGCAGCTCGGCGCGCTCGCGGGGCTCGGCCCGGAGCTGGGGCGTACCCCCGACTTCGCCTTCACCACCCTCGACGGAACCGAGGTGCGCTCCGGCGAGCTCGAGGGGAAGGTCGTCGTGCTTAACTTCTGGGCGACGTGGTGCGCGCCATGCCGGCTCGAGATGCCGTCTCTGCAATCGCTGCACGAAGACCGGGCCGGAGACGGCGTGGTCGTGCTCGGCCTTGCTACGGATGTGGGCGGCGCTCAGCCGATCGTGGACTTCCTGACCGAGCGCGGGATCACCTACCCGATCGGCCGCGCCACAAACGCCCACAAGCGCGCGTTCGGCGGGATCCGCGGCATCCCGACGACCTTCGTCATCGGGCGCGACGGCACCGTACGGCACCGCGTCGTGGGGTACTTCGCGCCCCCGGCGATGCGTGCGGCGGTCCGCAGGCTTCTGGCCGAAGAGCCCACGGTCGGCCCGTGAACCGACCGCCGCAGGCTCCTTCTACCGACCCGGAGGCTCGCTCCGCCCGGAGCGGTCCTCCGGCGAGGGCGCGGGCGTCATCACGGCGGGGTACCTAACCCACCACCGCCGCCCGTACAGCGAGGCCGTTCGG
>JANQME010000212.1 GCA_028280205.1 Longimicrobiales bacterium | reverse complement strand
TCGGCCCCTCCGCCTGCGCTCCGGCCGCGGAAACGGGCGGACGGGCGTCGAGCGGGACAGACGCCTGGTGGGTCGACGCCGACTTCGAGCTCGAGGAGGCGACCCTGGTGGAGCTGGCGGACGCCATGGCCTCGGGGGAGCGCACCGCCGTGCAGCTCACGGAGCTCTACCTGGACCGCATCGCGGCGCTCGACCGGAGCGGGCCTCGCCTGCGCTCGATCATCGAGACGAATCCGGACGCCGTCGAGGTGGCACGCTCGCTCGACGAGGAGCGGGCGGCCGGAAACGTGCGCGGGCCGCTGCACGGGATCCCGATCGTGCTCAAGGACAACATCGATACGGCGGACGGGATGACGACGACCGCCGGCTCGCTCGCCCTCGAGGGGCACGTCGCCGCGCAGGACAGCGGGGTCGCCGCGCGACTCCGGGACGCCGGCGCCGTCCTCCTGGCCAAGGCCAACCTCTCCGAGTGGGCGAACATCCGCTCGACCCGATCCAGCTCGGGTTGGAGCGCCCGTGGCGGACAGTGCGGCAATGCCTTCGCGATCGATCGGAACCCGTGCGGCTCGTCGTCCGGGTCGGGCGCGGCCGTGTCCGCCAACTTCTGTGCGGGCGCGATCGGGACCGAGACGAACGGCTCGGTCGTCTGCCCCTCTTCCGTGAACGGGGTGGTCGGAGTCAAGCCGACGGTCGGGCTCGTGAGCCGGGCGGGAATCATCCCGATCGCGCACACGCAGGACACCGCGGGCCCCATGACCCGCACCGTGGCCGATGCCGCGGCGCTCCTCTCCGCCCTCGCGGGGCCCGACCCGCGCGACCCGATGACCGAGCCCTCCGCGCCGTACGCCGGCACCGACTACACCGACCTCCTCGACGTGGACGGCCTGCGGGGCGCCCGCATCGGCATCGAGCGGAGCCACTTCGGCAACCACCCCGGCGTGGACGCCCTCATGGAGGACGCCATCCGCGCGATGTCGGCGGCCGGAGCGGTGATCGTCGACGACACGGTGATCGAGACCCGCGCCGACTTCAGCCGCGCCTCGTTCCAGATCCTCCTCTACGAGCTCAAGGCCGACCTCGCGGCGTATCTGGAGATGTCGGGCCGACCCAACGGGTTGGCCACGCTCGCCGACGTCATCGCCTTCAACGAGGCGAGCGCCGACCGTGAGATGCCGTACTTCGGCCAGGAGATCTTCTACCTGGCCGAAGAGAAGGGCGATCTGCAGTCCCCCGAATACCTCGAAGCCCTGCGCAGCGCCGGCGAGCTGTCCCGCGCCCGGGGCATCGACGCGGTCATGGAGACGCACCGTCTGGACGCGATTGTCGCGCCGACCACGGGCCCGGCGTGGAAGACCGACCTCGTCGCCGACGGGGGCTCGAGCTACGGCAGCTCGGGCTCGGCGGCGATCTCGGGATACCCGAGCATCACGGTGCCGAACGGCTACGTGCTCGGGATGCCGGTCGGGATCCTCTTCTTCGGGCGTCGCTGGAGCGAGGGCGTCCTGCTGCGGCTGGCGTACGCGTACGAGCAGGCCACGATGCACCGCCGTCCGGCGCGCATGCCCCTCTCGCTGGATCTGGCGAACACCTGAGCGGGACCCGCAGCCCTACGGCTCCTCGACGACGATCTGCTTGGAGGGATCCATCCCGGGCGGGGCTGCCTCGTCCGTCTCCATCCCGCTCCCGGGAGCGGCCCCACCGAACGACCCCATGGTCACGACCCGGATCGTGCCGTCTTCGATCTGACGCTCGAGCCGTCGTCGGACGTGTCGCTGGATCCATCGGCGCGTCGGAGGCAGCAGGAGCGAGAATCCGGCCACGTCGGTGAGGATGCCGGGGGTGAGCAGGAACGCTCCCCCGACCAGGACGGAGATCCCATCCGTCATCGCCTGGCCGGGGAGCTTCCCCGAGGCGAGCTCACGCTGGAAGGAGAGGAAGACCCGTAGCCCCTCCGCCCGGGCCAGCCACGCCCCCGCCACCCCGGTGAACACGACGAGGGCCAGGGTCGGGAGCAGGCCCACGACCTGGCCGAGCTCGATCAGGAGCACGAGCTCGATGATCGGGACGACGACGAACAGAAGCGCGAGACGACCGAGGAGGTTCATGGGTATCACTACACGAGCCGGAGCGCGCTAGGTTCAGGGACCGGGGCGCCGGTGGTGGGTGTACGCCGACTTCGGCGCTCGCGTCGGGCGGCGCATGGCCGCCGTGCCCAGGACTCCGTCGAACGCCGGCGGGTCCGCAAACCACCGACCGGATCGATGGAGCAGACCTACTTCCGCAAGGGCTTCGGGCTCAAGAAGGAGCTCCGGCCCCTCATCGACGCCGAGTATCAGTCCGGACTCGTCGAGCGCATCCGCTCGCGCGGCTACACGGACTCGTTCGGCGATGTCACCGTACGCCTCGCCCAGGAGTTCGGCTTCTGCTACGGCGTCGACCGCGCCGTGGACTACGCGTACGAGACGGTTCACAAGTTCCCGGACAAGCGCATCTTCCTGGTCGGCGAGATCATCCACAATCCGCACGTGAACGCGCGGATGACCGAGATGGGGATCTCCTTCGTCTACCCCGACGGAGACGGCCGCTTCGACTTCTCCGGCATCTCTGCCGACGATGTCGTGATCCTCCCGGCGTTCGGGGTCACGCTCCACGACTTCGAGGAGCTCCGGCAGTTCGGCTGCATCCTCGTCGACACCACGTGCGGCTCCGTCCTGCACGTCTGGAAGCGGGTGGAGAACTACGCCAAAGACGGCTTCACGGCGGTCATCCACGGGAAGTACACACACGAGGAATCCCGCGCGACCGCGTCGCAGGTCAACAAACACGAGGGTGGCAAGTACCTGATCGTGCGCGACATGGAGGAGGCGCAGCTCCTCCTCGACTACATCGCGGACCGCCCCGGACGGCTGTCGCGCGAGGCCTTCATGGAGCACTTCCGGACGAAGGCTTCGCCGGGCTTCGACCCCGACGTGGATCTCGACTTCGTGGGCGTCGCCAACCAGACCACGATGCTGGCCAAGGAGTCCCTCGCCATCGGCTGGGAGATCCACGCGGCCATGGTCGAGCGGTACGGCGAGGAGCACGCCTCCACGCACTTCCGCTCCTTCGGCACGATCTGCTCGGCGACCCAGGAGCGGCAGGACGCGGTCGCCGAGATGATGGAGGAGCCGCCCTCGATCATGCTCGTGATCGGCGGTTACAACTCGTCGAACACGAACCACCTGGCGCATTTGTGCCGCCAGCACACGACGACGTTCCACATCGAGGACGCGTCGTGCATCGACGTCGAGACCGGGACGATCCGCCACAAGCCGGTGCTCGACCCGAAGGCGCCGGAGGTCGAGGAGTCGGAGTGGATCCCGGACAGCCCCTTCGATCTCGGCATCACCGCGGGCGCATCCACCCCGAACAACAAGATCGGGGAAGCACTCCTGCGGGTGCTGACGATCCGCGGAATCGACGTGGAAGCCGAGGCGACTGCGACGGCCTAGAGGTCGATCTCCGCGATGCCGGTCCCGAGCTTGCGGAGCAGCTTGCCGAGCGTTCGCTGCTCATCGGTCGTGAGATGCCGCGAAAGGTGCTCGATGTAGCCTGCGTGCCCTGGGAAGACCTCCGCCACTAGGTCACGCCCTTCGGGGGTCAGACGCGCCTGGATCACGCGCCGGTCGTCGGGTCGCCGGAAGCGGTACACGAGCCCCTGATCCTCGAGGCGGTCCATGACGTAGGTGACGTTGCCGCCGGTAACGAGCAGCTTCTCGGCGAGCTCACCCAGCGACAGTGGGCCGAGGTGGTACAGGGCCTCGAGCGTGCCGAACTGCGGCGTCGTCAGGCCGTAGTCCTGCACCTTGGAGGCGATGGCCTTGGCGTACGTCGCGTAGCAGCGTCCGAGCTTCACCCAGAGACGCAGCGCCGCCTCCTGCTCGTCCGACCACTCGCGATCCGCCGGCCGATCGAGGTCGGGCTCGGTCGTCACAGTGCTCTGGCTCATGCGAATCCTCTTGGAGGGAGCGTTTATGCTCCTCTTCGCAGCCTATGCATGGATCTGTCGGCCCAACGCCGCAAGTGCGCCTTCGGCCACGCCCTCGGAAAGGGTGGGGTGAGGGTGCATTGCCTTCTCCATCTCCTCGACCGTCGACTCGAGGTGGCGACCCACCACGAACTCCGCGATGAGCTCGGTCGCGTGCGGGCCCACGATGTGCGCTCCGAGGATCTCGGAGTACTTCGTGTCCCGGATCACCTTGATGAAGCCGTCCGCGTGTCCCGCGGCGACGGCCCGGCCGATCCCGACCCAAGGGAACTTGCCCACCTCGATGTCGTGGCCGGCCTCCTTCGCCTGCTCCTCGGTGAGCCCGACGGACGCAACCTCCGGGTGGCAGTACGTGCAGTTCGGCACGTTGCCGTAGTCCACCGTGTGGTGACCCTGACCGGCGATGTGCTCGACGCAGACGATGCCCTCGTGGCTCGCCTTGTGCGCCAGAAGCTGGCGCCCGGCCACGTCGCCGATCGCGTACACGCCCGTCACGTTGGTGCGCAGGTGTTCGTCGACGGTGATGAAGCCGCGCTCGTCGACCTCCACGCCGACGCTCTCGAGGCCCAGCTTCTCCGAATTCGGGACCCGTCCCACGGCGGAGAGCACATAGTCGACGTCCACCGTGTGTTCTTCACCTTTCCGGTCGGTGAAGGTGACGCTCACTCCGTCTCCCTTCACCTCACAGCGCTCGAAACGAGCGCCGGTGTGGATGTCCATGCCGCGCTTCTTGTACGTGCGCTCCATGAACTTCGAGACCTCGGCGTCCTCGAGCGGAAGGATGCGGTCCAGCGCCTCGACGATCGTGACCTTCGTACCGAACGACGCGTAGACGTCGGCGAACTCCATCCCGATCGCGCCCGCCCCGACGATGAAGAGCGAGCCGGGCGCCTCCTTCTGCATCAGCGCGCCCGTCGAGGACCAGATGCGCTCCTCGTCGATCTTCAGGACCGGGAGGTCGCGGGGGCGCGAGCCCGTCGCCAGAATGACGTGCGGAGCCTCGTAGGTCGTTCTCGCACCGTCCTTCTCGACCTCGACCTTTCCCGCTCCGGCCAGCCGCCCGAAGCCCTGGACGTGCGTGACCTTGTTCTTCTTGAAGAGGAAGCCGATCCCGTCGGTCATCTGCTTCACGACGCGGCGGCTGCGCTCCTGCGCCGGACCGAGGTCGAAGGTGACGTCCTTCGCCAGGATGCCGTGCTGCTCCCCCGCTCTCATCTCGTTGGCGAGAAGGGCGCTCGTGAGCATCGCCTTGGTGGGGATGCACCCGATGTTCAGGCAGACGCCGCCCAGATCGGTGTCCTCGACGCACGCGACGTTCATCCCGAGCTGTGCCGCCCGGATGGCGGCCACATAGCCGCCGGGACCGCTTCCGATCACGATCAGGTCGAAGCTGGTGTCGGCCACGCGGGCCCTCCCTCCCATTGTGCAGGCTCCCGGTGGGGCCCGCGGGTTCGTCCAGTTGCAAGCTCCCGAAGGTAGACGAGCCGTAAAGGCCGGTAAACCGGACAGGTCGGCGGAGATGATACGTCGTACCGACCCAGGACCCCACCGCCTGGGGTGTCGGCGCGTCGCGGTCGACGAGAGGTTGGAGCCATGGCACCGCTCAGGGTGGTTTTCGTCGTGCAGGGCGAGGGTCGGGGGCACATGACCCAGGCGCTCGCGCTCGCGTCGCATCTGCGTGAGGCGGGTCACGAGATCGCGCACGTCCTCGTGGGACGCAGCCCGTGGCGGTCGATCCCGTCGTACTTCCGCGATGGCCTGGCGGCACCGCTCACCGAGTTCGAGGCACCCGTACAGGTCCCGGGACGGAACGGTCGGCGGGCGTCCGCGCTGCGCTCGGTGCTCGACGCGGGCCGCCGCCTCGGCGGATTCCGTCGGGCAATCGAGACGATCGAGGCGAAGCACCGCGAGGCGGACGTGGTCGTGAACTTCCTCGACCTCCTGGGCGGGCTCGCCCGAGCGCGCAGCCCTCGGGTCCCCACCCTCGCGCTGGCGCACAACCACGTCTTCCTCCACCCGCAGCTCGAGCACGCCCCCGGGCCGGCGCACCTGCGGCGCGCGGTTCTCGGCTACGCCCGGGTGACGTCGGCCCGCGCGGATCTGCGCGTCGCGCTCTCGTTCGACCCGCTCCCCGACGTGGAGCGCGCGCGCCTCCGGGTGGCGCCGCCCCTCCTGCGGCCCGGGCTGCACGACCTCGACGCGCGCTGCGGCGGTTACCTGCTGGCGTACGTGCTGAACGCCGGGTACGGGGCCGAGCTGGCCACATGGCAGGCTCGCAATCCGAAGGTGGAAGTCCATTGCTACCTCGACGGAGGCGCGACGGCGTTCGCGCGGGCGGACGCGGCGCACGGCCTGGACCGCGGCGGGGGTGCGCACGACCGCGGCTTCCACGTCCACGACCTCGATCAGGAGGCCTTCCTACGCCACCTCGCTGGGTGCCGGGCGTACGCCGGTTCCGCGGGATTCGAGTCGGTCTCCGAAGCCTTCTGGCTGGGCAAGCCCGTGCTTGCCGTGCCGACCGAGGGCCAGTTCGAGCAGAGGCTCAACGCGTGGGACGCCGAGCGGTGCGGGGTGGCGACGGCGGGCCGGTGGGTCGACCTGGACGACTTCTGGTCCGGCGCGGCGGCACCGGATCCCGCCCGGGTCGCACGCTTCCGCGCGTGGGTCGCGCGGGCCCCGGAGATGCTCGTCGACGCGGTCGAAGAGACCGCCCATATTCGGCGCGCGTAGCGCGTCGCAACCCCCCAGCCGACGCCATCCTCCCGACCGACGCACCCTTGGCGCTCTCGATCACGCAGGTCGACGGACGACGGGGCACCGCCCGCTTCGTGGACACGCCGTGGCGGCTCTACCGACGGTCGGACCCGTGGGTGCCCCCGCTCCGCATGATGGTGCGCGATGCGCTCGACACCCGTCGGAACCCCTTCTACCGCGACGCGGAGCGCGCCCTCTTCCTCGCCGAGCGCGACGGCCGCCCCGTCGGCCGGGTCGCCGCGATCGAGAACCGGGCCCACAACCGCCACCACCGGGACCGTGTCGGCTTCTTCGGCTTCTTCGAGTGCGCCGACGACCCGGAGGCCGCCGCCGGACTCCTCGGAGCCACGGAGGGCTGGCTGCGGAGCCGCAGCCTAGAGAGCGCGCGCGGCCCGGTCAGCCCGTCGATGAACCACGAGTCGGGACTCCTGGTGGACGGCTTCGAGACGCCACCCAGCGTGATGACGCCGTGGAACCCTCCGTTCTACGACGCCCTGGTGCTCGGCTCCGGGTACGCGCCCGCGCGGGACCTCCTCGGATACGAAATCCCCGCCGACGGCCGCTTCGCGATCCCCGAGCGGATCGGGCGGCTGGCAGAGCGCACCGCCCGCACGACCGGCGTCGCCTTCCGCACGCTCGACGTGAAGACGCTCGAGGCCGAGGCGCGCAGGGTGCTGGAGCTGTACTGCGAGGCGTGGGAGGACAACTGGGGCTTCACTCCGCCTTCGTGGGACGACTTCTGGCACACCGCCAAGGACCTCAAGTCCGTCCTGCTGCCCGAGTACTCCTTCGTGGCCGAAGTCGAAGGGGAGATCGTGGGCTTCATGCTCATGGTGCGCGATCTGAACCGCGTGCTCCGCCGTGTCCCGTCCGGCCGGCTCGGACCCGGGGCGGTCCTCCGCCTCGCCACCGGGCTGCGCGGGGTACGGCACGGTCGCATTCTCCTGCTCGGCCTGCGGAGGACGTACCGCCACCGGGGCCTCTTTCCGCTCTTCGCGTACGAGGCCGCCCGGCTGGCCCACGAGACGGGCTTCGGCGGCGCCGAGGCGTCGTGGATCCTGGCGGACAACGAGGCGCTCACCGCACCGCTCGACGCGATGGGACTGTCTCGATCCAAGCGCTGGCGGATCTACGAGAAGGGTCTCTAGGAAGGGGGTCCCTAGCCTCCGACCGAGGGCTTCGCGGCGAGCTCGATCGTCACCAGAAAGCAGGGCACGATCCCCAGGCCGATCAGCGTCTCCTCGATCTCCGTGCGGGCAGACTCGTCGACCGCGCCGTACTCGAGGCGGTTCGTCGCTTCGTTGACGTCGGCGAGGCTCGTGCCGTCGAGCGGAAGGATGTGACGGTTGAGGTAGCGATACCAGTCGTAGAGCTGGGCGAAGTCCCAGCGCCCTTGCAGGGCGACCACCCCTTCTGCGACGGGTACGCCCTCATCGCGGAGAAAGGCCGCGGCCGCCTGCAGTTGCGTCGTATCCGTCAGGTACATGGTCGGCCCTGCCTCACCGATGAAGTAGCCGCCCACACCGCCGGGTGCGCGTAGCGCGAGATCGGCCCACCGCCCGTTCAGGTTCGCTTCGAACGGCGGGAGCGCGTCACGCCTCTCTTCGGAGAGCAGGGTGGCTGGCGCGTCGACCGGGCAGGGTCTCCCGAGCTCGGCCCATCGGGCATCCCGGAGGTCGTCGACGTCGACCGGTGAACAAGCCGCCAGGAGCGCGACGGCGGCCGGCCAGACGGTGCTCGAAGTTCGTGGCATCATGGATCATTGTATGCGTCCGGCCGCCTCAGGTGCCCGTCCAATGGCCGGCCCCGAAACTCCCGCCCACGTGCATCCGTAGACGGTATACATCGGAGTGTGATATATATCGCCTACCGATGCATCGAACCCGGAGCACGCTCGACATGTCCGCACCCGGTGAACTGGACGCTGTTCTTCCGCTCAGCCCCACCACATACCACATGCTGGTCGCGATGGCCGACGGGCCCCGGCACGGCTACGCGATCGCGCAGGAGGTCGAAGAGCTGACCGACGGCCGGATCGTCCTCGGCCCGGGCACGCTCTACGGGTCGCTGCAGCGGATGGTCGCCGCCGAGCTCATCGAGGAGTCCGAGAACCCGGGCGATGACGGGCTGCACGCGAGCCGGCGACGCTACTACCGGATGACGCCGCTGGGCAGCGCCGCGCTGCGCGCCGAGTCCGAGCGGCTTCTGCGCACGGTCCGGGTGGCCCGGGAGCGCCTGGGAACGTGAGCGCTCGCCCGGAGCGCGGCCCGGACCAGGGTCGCCTTCCCGGCCGCGGCCGCGGACCCGGCCTGGACGGCCAGGAGGGCGGGGACGGCGGCCCGACCCCGGACCGTGTGCGCGCCGCGTACCGCCGGATGCTCGGCCTCTATCCGCGCGCCTTCCGCGAGCGGTACGCAACCGACCTCCTGCAGGCGTTCGACGATCGCCGCAGCGAGGCGCGCTTCACCGGGATGCTCGGCGGCGCCCGACTGGTGCTCTTTCTCCTTCGGGACTTCGTGACCTCGGTCCCGATCACGCACGAATCCGGACATCGACGAACAGGGGTGGGGGGAATCATGAACGACCTGCTGCGCGACCTGCGCTTCAGCGCTCGCATGCTGTGGAAGAACCCGGTCTTCACCGTGGCCGCCGTGACGACGCTCGCGCTCGGCATCGGGCTGAACGCCGCCACTTTTTCGACAGTCTACGGCCTGCTCCTGAGCCCGCTCCCGGGAACCGAGGATCCGGACGAGCTCGTCCTCGTCTACCGCGCCTGGCCGGACATCGAGTTCGGCTCCGTCTCCGTGCCCCACTACCAGGACCTCAGGGACCGTACTGGGGACGTCTTCGAGAACGTCTCGGCGTGGTACTTCGAGCCGGTCTCGGTCGCTTCGGACGGACGCAGCGAGCGCACCATGGCGATGGTCGTCTCGGCCAACTTCTTCCAGACCTTCGGCTCCGAGCCCGCGCTCGGTCGCGCTTTTCTCCCCGGGGTCGAGGATCGGGATCCGGGCGCCCACGCGGTGGTCGTCCTCGGCCACGGCTTCTGGCACTCCCGCTTCGGAGGCGACCCCGGGGTCATCGGCCGTACGATCACGCTCAACGGACACCCGTTCGAGGTCGTCGGGGTGGCGCCCGAGGAGTTCCGAGGCCCCGTGAACTTCGCCTCGCCGCCGCTCTACGTGCCGATCATGATGGCCAACGTGCTCACGCCGGCCTTCGACCGCCTCTCCGCGCGGGGCAGCAACAGCATGAACGCGGTGGTCCGCCTGCACGACGACGCCACCCTCCAGCGGGCGGCCGAGCGGCTCGACGTCGTGCTGGGGCAGCTCCGCGAGGAGTATCCGCGCTACTACGAGAATCAGCTCGGCCACACGCTCGTACGACAGCGCGACGCCGGGATCCACCCCACGTTCGGCGACGCCCAGAGGCAGATGAGCGCCGTGATGATGGTCGTGGTGGCGCTCCTGCTGCTCATCGCGTGCGTGAACGTCGCCAACCTCTTCCTCGCACGGGCCCGCGACCGAACGCGTGAGATGGGGATCCGCCTGAGCATCGGAGCGAGCCGGAGCCGGATCGTCCGGCAGCTCCTGACCGAGAGCCTCCTGTTCAGCGCGGTGGCGGGAGCGGCCGGGCTCGCGCTCGCCCATTCTGCGACAAGCGCGCTCTCGGTGTCCCGGCCCCCCATCGACGGGCCCTGGGAATTCAACCTCGACACCGACTCGGCCGTGCTCTGGTTCACGGCCGCCGTCTCACTCTGCGCCGGGCTGATCTTCGGGATGGCGCCGGCGCTTCAGTCGGCGAACTCGGACACGGTGTCCGCGATCAAGGGGGAGTCGAGCAACAAGGTGGGTCGGTCGCGCGCGAGCTCGGCGCTCGTGGTGGCACAGATGGCGCTCTCCCTCCTCCTCCTGATCAGCTCCGGCCTCTTCCTCCGCAGCCTGCAAGCCGCCACCCGCATCGACCCGGGCTTCGAGCGCCCGGCCCATCTGGCCATGGCGTCCGTGGATCCCGGCCTGCAGGGGTATCCGGAGGAGCGCAGCCGCGCGTTCTGGGATCGCATGCTCGAGGACGTCACGGCCCTGCCGGAGGTCTCCGCCGTGGGGCTCGTCACGAACGCGCCTCTGGGGCTGGGGTCGACCGACCGGTCGGTCCGGATCCCCGGGTACGAGTTCGCCGAGAACGAGCGGAGCAGCCTTTTCTACACGCAGGTGAGCGAGGGCTACTTCGAGGCGATGGGCATCGAGCTGTTGGAGGGGCGCACCTTCACCCGTCAGGACGATGAAGGGCAGGCGCCCGTGATGATCGTGAACGAGCGCTTCGTCGAGCGCTTCTGGCCGGGCGAGCCCGCCGTCGGCAGGACGGTGGTCACGGCGGGCGAGGAATGGGAGGTCGTCGGCGTCGTCGAGACCGGGAAGTACAACAGCCTGGGCGAGGACCCCGAGGAGTTCATGTACTTCCCCGTGCGCATGCTCTACCGCTCGAACCAGGCGCTCGTGGCCCGCTCCGAAGGCGACCCCCGGGTGGTGCTCCAGCGAGTCCGCGAGCTGGTGCGCGAGATCGACCCGGAGCTGCCGGTCTACGACGTGCGCACCATGGAAGACCACATGGGCATCGTGCTCCTCCCCGCTCGGCTGGGTGGCTCCGTGCTGGGCATCTTCGGGCTGCTCGGGCTCACGCTCGCCGCGGTCGGGATCTACGGCGTGATGGCGTACTCCGTGTCTCAGCGGACGCGCGAGCTCGGCATCCGCGTGGCGCTGGGTGCGAACCGCGCGGAGGTCGTCCAGCTCATCCTCGGCGAGGGTCTCCGGCTCGCCGTCCTCGGCACCGTGCTCGGGCTCGTTGGCGCCTTCGGTGCGGCACGGCTGGTGCGCGGGCTGCTCTACAACGCGAGTCCCATCGACCCGATCGCCTTCACTGTCGTTCCGCTCACGCTGCTCGGGGTGGCGGCGCTGGCCGTCTACCTCCCGGCCCGGCGTGCGGCCCGGGTGGATCCGATCAGGGCGCTCAAGTCGGAGTAGGCGCTGCCGGGAACCTCCTGCACCGGGGCTCCCGCGGACATCCGAACGGACCGCGGGAGCCCGACCGCGGGCTCAGCCGTCTCCGGACATCGGCCGATCCTCGGTCATCGGCCGACCGCTGGAGTGCATCTCGAACCACTTCCGCAGGAAGAGCTGGGAGCGCAGGAAGTTCGACGGCGTGCGCGACGTCCCGTGCCACTCGTTGTTGAAGCGGATCATCGCCGTCGGCACCCCGAGCACCTTGAGCGCGGCGTAGTACTCCTCGGTCTGGGGCATCGGCGTCCGGAGGTCGTTGACGCCGGTCATGAGCATGGTGGGCGTCGTCACGTTGCCCACGTACATGAGCGGCGAGCGGCGCAGGTGCTCGCTCGGGTCGTCCCACGGGAAGTTCTCGAAGTTCCGGTACCAACCGATCCCGTCGGTCGTCCCGACGAACGAGAGCCAGTTTGTCACGGGGCAGTTGGCCGACGCGGCCGCGAAGCGGTCGGTGTGGCCGACCACCCACGACGTGAGCACGCCGCCGCCCGAGCAGCCGTAGACGAACATGTTCTGCTCGTCGATATAGCCCCGGTCGACGACCAGGTCGACGCCGGCCATGAGGTCGTCGAAGTCCTTGCCGGGGTAGGCGTTCTTGATCGCGTTGCCGAAGGCGCTCCCGTAGCCCGAGCTGCCCCGCGGGTTCGTGTACAGGATCACATACCCGTTCGCCGCGTGCTCCTGCCAGCCGAAGTTGAAGCCGACGTTGTACATCCCGTGTGGCCCCCCGTGGATCGAGAGCATGAGCGGGTACGTCCGGTTCGGATCGAAGTCCGGCGGGTGGACGATCCAGCCCTGGATCCGGAAGCCGTCGACCGACTCGTACCAGATCTCCTCGACCTCGCCGAAGGTCACGCCCCCCAGCACGTCCTCGTTGACGCGGGTGAGCTGCGTGCGGCGGTCCGCGTCGTCGAGGTCGAACGCGACGATGTCCGACGGCACGTTCGGGGCCGTATAAGTCCCGACCGCCTGTCCGTCCGCCGTGAACGAAGACAGAGCGAACATGTGGTCACCCGTCGAGAGCGGCTCGACACCCCCGTCGACGGAGACGAAGTGCAGGTTCCGATCGCCTTCGGAGCTCACGGTGAGGTAGAGTCCGCTCCCATCGTGCGCCCACTGCATGGAGTTGATCTGACGGTCGAAGCCGTCGGAGATGAGCCGCGGGTTCGACCCGTCGCGCTCCATCAGCCAGACCCCGGAGTTCCGGTAGGTGTCGGTGTGGAAGTCGGTGCCACGATACGCGATCCGGTCGCCCACCGGCGACGGAAGCGGCGAGGAGTCCTGCCCCCGGCGGGTCGTGAGCTGACGGATGGCGCCGGTCGCGACGTCGACCGCGTACACCTCCGACTCCCGCCACGACAGCTCGGCATCCCCCGTGCGCAACGAGGAGAAGACGAGCTCCTCGCCATCCGCGGTCCACTCGCCCGTGGAGTGGTTCCAGTCGCCGTCCGTGAGCTGCCGGGCCGTCCCTCCCTCGGCCGGCACCACGAAGACGTGGCGCCAGGCGCCGTCCACGAAGCCGACCCGGTCCTGTCGATAGTCCGCTCGGGTGACGACGCGCGGGGCGTCGACCCAGTCGGCCCCATCCGGGCGGCCGGGCGGGCTCACGCTGAAGGCGGGCTCCTCGTCCACGTTCATCGTGAAGGAGAGGTGCTCGCCGTCCGGGGACCAGCGGATACCACCCGGGCTCGACTCGAGTCGCGTGATCTGGCTGGTTGCGCCCTCGTCGTCCATCCAGCGCACGAAGATCTGAGAGCCTTCGGGCTCACCCGCCGCCGTGTACGCGATGCGTGTGCCGTCCGGCGACCACACGGGGCCCGAGCCGTCCACGAGGAAGCGGTTCCTCGAGCCGTCCGCGTTCATGATCCAGATCGACGACTCGCGCGAGTCGTTCATCTTGTCGATCCACCCTCGGGTGTACACGACGTGGCGACCGTCGGGGGAGATCTGCGGATTCGAGACGCTCTCGAGGTCGAGGTACATCTCGAGGTCGATGGTGCGCATCT
Organism: Longimicrobiales bacterium; assembly: GCA_028280205.1. Lineage (GTDB taxonomy): Bacteria > Gemmatimonadota > Gemmatimonadetes > Longimicrobiales > Gaopeijiaceae > UBA2589. The sequence continues at coordinate 9,992 of JANQME010000212.1, read as the reverse complement.
CGGCGGACTGAGCGGTCACGGCCTCGGGCGCGAGGCCGACCGTGAGTGAGCCCGCGAGCAGTGCGCATCCTGCGACTCGGGGGAAACGGGCGCGTGTCATCATCGGGCTCCTTGTGCGGCAAGTCGATCGATTCCCGCTCCGAGCGGATCGGGCAAACAAGCTACGTGAGGGGGCCGCGGTCCCGCGAGCAGAGTGGCGAGCGGCAACGCTCCGGCCGATCCCTCGTATCTGACGTCAGACGTCGAACAGAGGTCGGGCGGGACCGTGCGGAACGGGTCTCGCTCAGGCGATCCCCGGGGAGGGCCGCAATGAGATCGATCCGGACGAAGGGCTTGATGGCAGCCGCGCTGCTGACCACCGCCACGGGCTGCGGGAACGACCCGACCGGTCCTGCACAGCCCATCACCGAGCTTCCGCGTGCGTTGACGGTCGCCGAAGCGGAGATCGTCCAGGCGGGCAACGCCTTCGCCTTCGACCTCCTTTCCCGGGTGCACACGGCCGCTCCCGATTCGACGGTTTTCCTCTCTCCGCTCTCCGCGTCGATGGCGCTCGGGATGACGATGAACGGGGCGACCGGTGAAGCGCAGGCGCAAATGCGCGAGATGCTCGGCTTCGGAGACCTCGCTCTCTCCGACATCAACGCATCGTACCGCGATCTCCTGGCGCTCCTCGGCGGCCTGGACCCGCTGGTCGAAATCAGCGTCGCGAACGCCTTCTTCCACGCGAGCGACTTCCCGGTCGAGCCGGCATTCCTGACAACGATCCAGGAGTACTTCGACGCACCGGCGACGGGGCTGGACTTCGGCGACCCTTCGGCCCCTGAGACGATCAACCGCTGGGTCCGCCAGCGAACACGGGACCGGATCGACGGGATCGTGGAGTCGCCGATCCCTCCCGACGTGGTGCTGTACCTCCTGAATGCCGTCTACTTCAACGCGAGCTGGAAGACCTCGTTCGACCCGAACGACTCGTACGACGGACCCTTCCACGGCGCCACCGGCACCGGGACGGTGCGTTTCATGACGAAGGAAGACTCGATCGGGGCGTTCGCGTCCGAACGATGGGAGGCCGTCGAGCTGCCGTACGGCGGAGGCGCCTGGACCATGGTGGTGGCGCTGCCCCGTGAAGGCTACGCCCTCTCGGATGCGCTCGAAGCGATGGACGAGCTCCTGGATCCGTCCGCCCCCTGGGGTGCGGGCAACCGGACCCTCCACCTGCCGCGCTTCGAGATCGAGTGGAAACGGAGCCTCAACGACGACCTCCAGGCGCTGGGCATGGTCGACGCGTTCCGCCCCGGAGCGCTGATCGGACTGAGCCCGGACCCCCGTCTCTTCATCAGCGACGTTCGTCAGAAGACGTTCGTCAGGGTCGACGAGATCGGGACCGAAGCCGCAGCGATCACCGCGGTGGAGGGCTCGATCGAGTGCGCGTGCGGCCCGCCCGAGTTCCGCGCCGACCGGCCGTTCTTCCTGGCGATACGCGAGCGCCTGTCGGGTACGGTGCTCTTCGCGGGGCTGATCGTTCAGCCACCCACGGGCTGACTCGCCACGCGGTCCTCCCTCAGCGCTCCCACACCACCCGGCCGCCGACCATCGTGAGGTCGACCTCCATCGTCTCCAGGCACGGGTCGGGGCAGTCGAGGTAGGGCTCGGCAGTCACGACGAGATCGGCGAGCATCCCGGGCTCCAGAGTGCCACGATCATCCTCGTCCCACACGAGCCACGCGTACCCTTCGGTCATTGCGCTTAGCGCCTCCTCGCGACTCACCGCCTGCGTTTCGTCGAGCACGCCCGCGCTGATCGTCCCTCGCGTGGTGAAGTGGTGGAGCACCCACCACGGGTCGTACGGAACGACAGGCGAGTCGGTCCCGAGCGAGACGGAAATCCCCTCATCGAGATACGCCCGCAGGGGCGTCGTCCAGCCGGCTCTTGCGGCACCCCAGTACGCGACCAGGCTCGGGGCTGCGATGTAGAGGTGATCCTGGGCGGAGACCGCGATGCCGAGCGCGCGCATCCGCGGAAAGTGATCGTCGCGGGCGATGAAGCCGTGCTCGATCACCCACCGTTCCTCCCCGATCGGCGCAGCCTCGTCCGCGGCCTCGTAGGCGTCCAGCACGAGGTCGATCGCCGCGTCCCCCACCGCGTGCGTCGCGACCTGCCAGCCTTCGTCGCGCAGCATGCGCACCGACGCGAAGAGCTGCTCCCGCTCCATCGTCTGGAGCCCGAGGAAGGTCCCACCCTCGCCCCACGGCTCTTCGTACGGCTCCCTCATCAGGCCGCCCTCGTAGCCCCCGTCCACGCCGAGCTTCACGCCCACGAGGCGGACGCTTCGCGGCTGCGCGAGATCAGCGGGCGTGGGGGCGTCCGGCCAGCTCCGAAGTGCCTCGCCCAGCGCCTCCGACGAGCCCGACCGCGGCGCACGCAGAAGGAACTCGACGCGAATCGGGAGCCGGCCCTCGGCCTCCAGGGCGTAGAGGGTCTCCAGCTGCTCGAGCGACCCGCCGGGATGCCGCACGCTCGTGAGCCCGCGTGCGGCGAGGGCGCGGTACTGCTTCACCAGCGCATCGCTGGCCTCGGAACGTTCGGGGCTCGGCCGGGGCGGGAGCGTGACCAGCTCCTTCGCCCGGTCGACCAGCTCGCCGTTGAGCCTTCCGTCCGCGTAGCGCCCGATGCGCCCGCCCGCGACGTCCGGCATGCGCTCGTCGATCCCCCAGCGTGCGAGCGCCGCGCTGTTGAGGATGTACTCGTGTCCGCCGCGGACGACGACCAGCGGATGGTCGGGGGCGGCTTCGTCCAGCTCGTCCCGGTACGGGAGGCGCTGTTCGGCCAGCTGACCCTCATGCCAGTCGCTGTTGGTGATGATCACCTCCCCCTCCGAAGTAGTCGCAGCGCGCACCGCCTCGACGGTCCCGGACGGGCCCGAGCGTCACGACCTGTCCGTCGAGGAACACGGCATCGGCGACCGGCTCCGCGGAGCCACATCCGGCCGCGAGGATCGAGAAGACCACGAGGACGGCGGCGAAGAAGGCTCTCGACTCCGGGCGTGTCATGTTCCAACCTGTCGGACGAAGACGGTGCGGTTGCGGCGGACCCTCGGGTCGGGCGGGCGACGATTCGATCGTGGATGCAATTAGGGAGGAAGCGTTGACGAGGAAAGCTCTCGCGTGAACGAGGTCGTGCCACCCTGGAGCGGCTGAGGTCGGACAGAGGGGGGGACGACACCCTACCCGACACCGCGCTGCTGACGCTCGCCTGCCGCGCGCGGGAGAGCGCGCGGACGGACGGGGTCCTCGACGATCCGCTCGCCGAGTCGCTGATCGAGAGGCTCCGGCCGGAGTTGAGGGGGGCCAAGGCGCCACTCCGTCGACGGGTGGCCGAGGGCCGGGTCGACGACCGGCTGGCCCTGTACGTCGCCCTGCGCGCTCGCTGCTTCGACCGCTGGGCTCTGGAGGAGCGACGGTCGGGACGGGCGCTGGTGGAGCTCGGCTGCGGGCTCTCCACCCGCTTTGCTCGCCTGGCCGATTCGACCCCGACGCCCCGGGACCGCCCCACCGAGGCGTGGGGGGTCGACCTCGCCCCGAACGTCGAGCTCGGCCGGCGGCTGGGGCTCGAGGCGGCGGTGGGGCCGGACCACACGGGTGGCGGTTATCGCCTGATCGAGGGCTCGGTCCTCGACTCCGCCTGGATGGACGCGCTCGAGTCGGACGCGGACGGTCCGTTCTTCTTCGTCGCGGAGGGGCTCTTCCCCTACATCCGCCCCGCCGACGTGCGCTCCCTCGTGGCACGCCTGGTCGAGCGCTTCCCGGGCAGCACGCTCGCCTTCGAGACCATCCGGGCCCGCTGGACGCGCCTGCCCCTCAAGTGTTTGGTCGACTTCAAGTTGCGTCGACAGCTCGGCTTTGGGCCCGACGCCGTCTTCCGCTCCGGGCTGACCCACTCCGATGAGGCGTCGGCGTGGCACCCCGGGGTGCGCTTCGTGGACGACTGGTCGTGGGTGGACGAGGATGAGGAGAGGCTCGGCACGCTGCGCCACATGCGCGGCAGGGACTGGATCCGTCGCTTCCAATGGAACGTGCGCTACCGCTTCGATTCCTGAGTCGGGTCGCGGCGCCCCGCGCGCCGGACATGGTTATCTTCGAGGCACTATGAGCACACAGCCGGATCAGGCCCCGAGCCCCGAGCCCAACGACGACGCCCGGTCCGACGAAGACGTCGTCGTCATGAAGTTCGGCCCCGCGCCCACACTCTTCGGGGTTCTGGGCGCGATCGGCGGCGGCGTCGCGGTCTTCGTGCTCCAGGGTCCGACCCCGGCCGGCATCGTGGGCGGTGTCGTGTTCGGGCTCGGGATCGGCTGGCTGGTCGGCCTCATCGCGGCCATGGGCTGGCTCGGCGAGTAGGAGCGGCGAACCGCCGGACCTAGAGCAGGATCGCGGTCGGCTCCTCGAGCATCCCCTTGAGCGTCTGCAGAAAGCGTGAGCCCTGCGCGCCGTCGATGACCCGGTGGTCGCAGCTCATCGTGATCCGCATGCGAGGTCGCACCACGACGTCGCCGTCGACGACGACCGGTGTCTCCTCGATCCCGCCCACGGCGAGGATTCCGCCCTCGGGAGGATTGATGATCGCCGTGAACTCGTGGATGCCGAACATCCCCAGGTTCGAGACGGAGAAGGTCGCGCCCGTGTACTCGTCGGGCATCAGCTTCTTCTCGCGGGCCCGCCCGGCGAGCTCCTTCACCTCCGCTCCGATCTGTGCGATGCCCTTGAGATGGGCGTTGCGGATCACGGGAGTGATAAGCCCGTCGTCGATCGCGACCGCGACGCCGACGTGCACCGCGTTGTAGCGGCGGATGAAGCCGTCGTGCCACTGCGCGTTGCAGTTCGGGTGCTGCCTCAGCGCCGCGGCCGTCGCCTTCAGCACGATATCGTTGATCGAGATCTTCCCGCCGTCCTTCTCGAGCATCGCGTTGATGCTCCGACGCGCCTCGATGACGCGTCCCATGTCGACGTCGACCGTGAGGTAGAAGGTCGGGACCGGACCGATCGAGGTGACGAGCCGCTTGGCGATCGTCTTGCGCATCTGCGACGTCGGAACGTCTTCGTACTCGTACTCGTCGGGCGTCCACGACGGGGCCGACGGCACGGTCGGGGGCGCCTGCTTCGCGGCCTCGACATCCCGCTTGACCACCCGCCCGCTCGGGCCGGAGCCCGCGATACGCGCAATGTCCAGCCCGGCGTCCTCCGCCAGGCGCCGCGCGAGCGGCGACGCCCTGACCCGTCCACCCTCCGAGGAGGGAGTGGCCGGAGCCGGGCTCGCCTCGGGAAGGGTCCCGGCAGCCGGGGACGCCTGCTCCGCGCCGGACGACGACGCGTCCGCACCGGAGCGTTCCGGCGCCCCCTCCGCTTCGGACGACGACGCGCCGGAAGGCGGCGCCTCGGCCACCTCGGTGGCACCGCCTCCACCACCGCCCACGCCCTCGACGCCCGAGATGTCCTCCTCCGCGCCGCCGATGACCCCGATCACAGCGCCGACCTCGGCCGTGCCCCCGGCCTCGAGGAAGATCTTGCGCAGGATGCCCTCTCCGCGCGCCACGAGCTCCATCGTCGCCTTGTCGGTCTCGATCTCCGCGAGGATGTCGCCGTCCGCGACGTCGTCACCCTCCGACTTGAGCCACTGGACGAGCTGGCCTTCTTCCATCGTCGGAGAGAGCGCCTCCATATGAACCTTTGTGATTGCCATGTCAGCGGTACAGCACCTTGTTCACGGCTTCGACGACGTGCTGCACCGACGGCTTCGCCAGCGCTTCGAGGTTCTTGGCGTACGGCATGGGGATGTCGGCCTGCGTGACCCGCAGGAGCGGAGCGTCCAGGTGGTCGAACGCCTCCTCCTGGATCATCGACACGATCTGAGCGCCGGTGCCGGCGTAGGGCCAGCCCTCTTCGAGGTAGACCGCGCGGTTCGTCTTTTGGACGGTCTCGAGAATCGCGTCCATGTCGAGCGGCCGAATGGTGCGCAGGTCGAGGACGTCGGCCTCGATCCCGTCCTTCTCCAGCTTTTGCGCCGCCTGCAGCGCGAGGTTGATCATCTTCCCGTGCGTGATGATCGAGACGTCACCGCCCTCCCGCTTGAGGTCCGCGACGCCGAGCGGAATCACGAAGTCGTCGTCCTCGGGGACCTCGCCCTTGAAGTTGTAGAGGAGCTCGCCCTCCATGAACGCGACGGGATCGTCGTCGCGGATCGCCGCCTTGAGCAGCCCCTTGGCGTCGGCCGGCGTGCCCGGCGTCACGACCTTGCACCCCGGAGCGTGCGAGTAGTACGTCTCGCACGCCTGCGAGTGCTGCGCCGAGAGCTGCAGCGCGGCGCCGGTGGGGCCCCGGAAGACGATCGGCATGCGGAACTGGCCGTCGGACATGTAGTGCATCTTGGCGGCCGAGTTGATGACCTGGTCGATCGCCAGGAAGGCGAAGTTGAAGGTCATGAACTCGATCACGGGGCGGAGTCCGGCCATCGCCGCCCCGACCCCCAGCCCGGTGAAGCCGAGCTCGCTGATGGGCGAGTCGACGACGCGCTGCTCGCCGAAGTCATCGAGGAGCCCCTTCGACACCTTGTACGCCCCGTCGTACTCGGCGACCTCCTCGCCCATGAGAAAGACGTCGGGGTCGCGCTCCATCTCCTCGCGCAACGCTTCGTTGAGGGCGTCGCGGTAGGTCATGACGGCCATCAGGCGCCTCCCCCCGGCCCGGGCGCCTCGGGGCGTCCGTCGAAGAAGAGCCGGCCGTGCTCGTTGATCTCGGCCCACACGTTCCGGTAGAGCGCGTCGGGACCCGGCTGCGGGGACGCCTCGGCGAAGTCCACCGCCTCGGTCGCCGCCTCCCGGGCCTCCTCGTCCATCTCCTCGAGCGTCGACTCGTCGAGGGCACCCGCCATCATGAGCGTGTCGCGCAGCAGCGCGATCGGATCCTGCTCGTGCTTCGCATTCTCGACCTCGTCCGTCGAGCGGTACGTGCCCGAGACGGGGTCGGACATCGAGTGTCCTCGGAAGCGGTAGGTGCGCAGGTCCACGTACTGCGGCCCGGCGCCGTTGCGCACCTCCTCGGCGAGGTCCCGGAAGAAGGCGTACGTCTCGAGCACGTCCTGGCCGTCGACGGAATGGCCGGGGATACCGTGGGCCGACGACTTTTCGACCATCTCGGTCGTCGAGACGCGGGAGAACGCGGTGCCCATCCCGTACGCGTTGTTCTCCACCACGTAGATGACCGGGAGCTTCCAGATCGCCGCCATGTTGAGCGACTCGTGGAACGCGCCCTGGTTCACCGCGGCGTCGCCCATGAAGACCAAGGAGAGCGCGTCCTCGCCCCGGTACCGGATCTTCCACGCGATCCCGGTGGCCAGGGGCACCTGCCCGCCGACGATCCCGTGTCCGCCCATGAAGCGGCACTCGGCGCTGAAGAGGTGCATCGAGCCGCCCTTCCCGCCGGACGCGCCGTCGGCGCGGCCGTACAGCTCGGCCATGACGGCTTTGGGGCTGATCCCCTTCGCGATCGCCTGCGTGTGCTCGCGGTACGCGCTCGTCACGTAGTCGTCGGCGCGCAGCGGCTTGATGCTCCCGGCCGCGGCGGCCTCCTGTCCGATGTGCAGGTGGCAGAAGCCACCGATCTTCCCGATCGCGTACGCCTCTTCCGCCTTCTCCTCGAAGCGGCGGTAGAGGAGCATGTCGCGCATCAGGTCGAGCGCCAACTCCTCGCTGATCCCGTGCGTCTCGAGTGGATCGGCCTTCTTCGCGCCCGACTTCTTCCCCTTCGACGTCGAGGGCGCCTTCGTCTTCGTTTCGGCCACGTCCGTCACGCTCCCTTCAGGGCCCGACCCGGTCGGCCGAGCTCGAGTTGCACCAGATCGAGCCGCATCTCGGCCGGCGCCGGGATGTCGGCTTCCATGACGTTCCGGATCGCGCCCGGCCCCCCGGCCTCGACCTCGCGCGCCTGCTCCTTGGCGTGGTAGCTGGACCGGACGAGCGGGCCCGCTTCCACATGGCGAAAGCCGTACTCCTCTTCACCCACCCGCTTCCACTCCACGAATTCGTCGGGCGTGACCCAGCGGGCCACCGGAATGTGCATCGGGGAGGGGCGCAGATACTGCCCGAGGGTGAGGATGTCGACCGCGGCTTCACGCAGATCCTTCATCGCCTGTCGAATCTCGTCCTCCTCCTCGCCCATCCCGAGGATGATCCCCGTCTTGGTGAGCATGCCGGCGTCGAGCCGCTTCACCGCGCCCAGGTAGGAGATCGAGCGCCAGTAACGACCGCCCGGGCGCACGTCGGGGTGCAGCCGGAGAACCGTCTCCAGGTTGTGGCCCAGAATCGCCGGCCCGGCGTCCACGACGGTCTTCAGGGCGTCCTCGTCCCCCTTGAAGTCGGGGATGAGCACCTCGACCGAGCAGCCGGGCACCGCGTCGTGGATCCGGCGGATCGTCTCGGCGTAGATGCCGGCGCCGCCGTCCGGGAGCTCGTCGCGATTCACGCTGGTGATGACGACGTGCTCGAGCGCCATCTCCTTCACCGTCTGCGCGACCCGGCGCGGCTCGTCCTCGTCCAGCTCCGTCGGCATCCCATGCGCCACGCCGCAGTACTTGCAGGCGCGGGTACACACGTCGCCGAGGATCATGAAGGTGGCCGTGCCGGCCTCCCAGCACTCGCCGATGTTCGGACAGCCGGCCTCCTCGCACACCGTGTGGAGACCTTCACTGCGCATCATCTTCTTGAGGCGCAGGTAGTTGAGTCCGCCAGGCGAGCGGACCTTCAGCCACGACGGCTTCCTCGATCGAATGTCGATCGTGTCGAGCCCTTCGTGGGCCCGAATTCGGGACGTCCCCTTCGGCTTGACCACGCCGGTGTCCTTCCCGGCGGGGGCGTACCCTCTGGTCGCTTCGGTGTCGATGCTCACGGCCTCACTTGGATTCGAACGTCGGAGGCGGGTCCGGCGGAGCTAGGTAAGAAAGCCACGTCGTGCGGGCCTCACAAGCCCGTCGGGCCCCGTAGCCGAGGCCCGGATCACCCGATCCCTACCCCTCATCGCCCCCGCGGGGGCGGCGGAAACGGCGGCCGAGCTCGGAGAGATCTCGGTGGCGCGCGACGATGTGCTCCGTCACCTCCGCGGGATCGTCCGTGAGGAGCATCAGGTCGACGTCCTGCGCGGCAATCTTCCCGCCCGGTAGCATCGTACCCCGGATCCACTCCAGAAGTCCGCCCCAGTACTCCGAGCCGACGAGCACCACCGGGAAGTCCCGGACCTTGCTCGTCTGGATGAGCGTGAGCGACTCGAAGAGCTCATCCATCGTCCCGTAGCCGCCCGGGAAGATCACGAAGGCGCAAGCATACTTCACGAACATCGTCTTGCGGACGAAGAAGTACCGAAAGTCGATGTCTTCATCGAGATACGGGTTGCTCTTCTGCTCGAAAGGCAGCTCGATGTTGCACCCGATCGACGGCGCCCCGGCGAGCTGCGCTCCCTTGTTGGCCGCCTCCATCATCCCCGGCCCGCCGCCGGTGATGATGGGGAAGCCCGCCTCGCCCAGGAGTCGGGCCGTCTCGACACACGTCTGGTACATCGGGTCGGAGGGCCGGGTGCGCGCGGAACCGAAGATCGACACCCCGGTGCCGATCTCTCCCATGCGCTCGAAGCCCTCCACGAACTCGCCCATGATGCGCAGCACGCGCCACGAGTCGCGCCCGATCTCGTCGAGCTCCTGGAGGTTCGCGAGAAAGCGCTCGTCCTCGGTTTTCTGCGTGTACGGGAACGGCTTCGACGGGTCTTCGGTCGGATCGTACGGATCGGTCACGCCTCGGCTCCCGGGGGCGGGTTGGGGTCAGCGGCGATCCATCCGACGATCGATCGCCATCGCGTCCGCCCAGCGCGTCGCGGCGAACCAGCGCCCCGAGCGTTCGAGCGCCTCCCCGTGCGCCTGCGCGGGCGACCACCCGAGCTTGTCACGAACGCGTC
>JANQME010000200.1 GCA_028280205.1 Longimicrobiales bacterium | reverse complement strand
GTGACCATGACTGCCGAGGAGGGCCGAACGGTGGTCTTCGTGCTCGGCGGCGACGACGACGGCCTGCTCGCCGCGGCGCGCGCGTTCGCCGGGGCGCTGCCGCATACGCGCACCCTCTCGTCGGCGCGGCTCGGCCGGGTGGCGGCCGACGTGCGTCGCGCGCTCGAGACGGGCGGTGTGGAAGGAGCGACCGCGTGGATCCGACAGCTTCGCGTCCGCGCCGGCCGATCGGGGATCGCGCGCCTGGTCGTCGACGTGGGTGGCGTGGACGTGGACGCCGCGCTCACCGCGCTCGAGCCGCTGCGAACCCGGTCCGGAGGCGTTCCGACGTCCGTGGGCGAGGCCGGAATCGACGAGCCCGACGAGGAAGAAGAGGAAGGGGAAGAGGAAGAGGAAGAGGAAGAGGAAGAGCCCTGGACGCCTCTGGCGTACGCCGGGCTCGAGGAAGTCGAGGTCCGTCTCGACGGAGGACGGGTCGTACGGCTCGAGGGCCGAGCCGAGCCCGACCGCCCCGGCCCCGTGCCCGGTCGTCCCGGCAGCGGGGACAAGGACGAGCTCGACCTCTCCAACCTCTTCACGACGGACGGCCTGCTGGGCGGAGGTCCGATCCCGAGCCGGGTGGACGCCGTTCTGGTCCCCGGCGACGCGGGCGTGGCGGCGCTCCCCGACCTTGCGGCTCGCCTGGGTCTCGAGTCGACCGGCCTGGTCGTGCCGCTCGTGCACCCGGCCACCTCCCTCGATCGCCCGGAGAGCCGGCCCACGATGGTTCTGGCCGGAACGCGGAACCGGCTCACGGCGCAGCTCGTCGACAGCGGTCGGGTGGACCTCGACGCGCTGGCGCCGGGCGAGGGGCTCGTCGAGGTCGTGCCCGAAGCCTTCGGCGATCGTTCCGCGCTCGTGGTCTCGGGCGCCGACCGCGTCGGAGCGGAGGAGGCGCTCACCCGACTCGCCACGACGTTTCCGCACCTGGACGAACGCGGGAAGGACCGACCCACGATCGACACGGTCGAGCGGGAGCTGTGGGACGTGCTCTCCGGCCACGCCCCCGTCGGTCAGGCGGCGATCGGCCTGTACAAGCTCGGTCGCATCGCCGCCGAGCTGGAGGACGAAGCGATCGTCGCGGCCGAAGTGCTCCTGTCCGTCGAGAGGGCGGATCCGGCCCTGCGAGGGTACGTCGCCGAGCGGGCCGCCGCCCTCTTCGGGACGGAGGACGTCGACGTCGTGATCGACGACCGCGACGTCCTGAACGCGCAGACGATCTTTCAGGAGTCCGTGACCTTCCCCTCCGAGCTGGAACGTTTTCGTAAGGTCTTTCGGGAGACCGTTCTGCCGGAGGTGCGCGGGGAGGCGGTCCGACTCGAGCTCCGTCTCTCCGAGCCGCCCGAGCTGCGCGCCCGCGTCGCCGAGGAGGTCCGTCGATCTCTGCTCGCGGCCGGCGCGGACCCCGACGGGACCGAGGTCGAGGTGCTGTCGGCCTTCAAGCAGGGGTATTCGTGGCTGTACGAGCGCATCCTGCCCCGCATCGAGGGACGCGACGTCGACGAGATCGTCGTGCGCTTTCGCCGCAACGAGCCGCCCGAGGCGTGGCCCCAGCAGGCGATCCACACCCCGCTCCGCTGGCTCCACGAGATCTTCCCCATCGACGAGGTGCTCGCGCGCGACCTGGGGATCGAGCTCGAGCAGATCCGTTTCGAGCCCGTCGAGGAGGGCCCCACCTACGCGGTGCGGGTCACGGATCCGGACGGCGAGGAGCTCCTCGCCGACACCTTCGAGCCGAAGTGGATGCTGCGCCCCTACTTCGACCGCTTCCAGGACTACGAGCAGGTCCGCGTGACGACCGGGTGGCTCACCGCCACGGCCAACGGGCGGACGATCGCCGACGAGCGCATCGTCACCGATCCGGAGGCGTTCTGGGACTACTTCCAGGCGACGGTGCTCCCGGCGATGTACGACCACGTCATGGAGGTCCACGACGGGCTGCCGCGCGGGGGCTCGGACGATGCACCGTACTTCGGCGAGCTTCGGGTCGAGCTCGAGATGAGCGAGCCCGACTACCGGCTGGGGATCGACAACGAGATCCACGCGCCCATGGACGCACTGCACGAAGAGGTGTACTTCGGCACGATCGAGTTCCTCGACATGCTGGGACGCAACTCGCGGGGGACCGGAATCCGCTTCCCCGGCCGCATCATCCCCGTCATGCGACCGAAAGCGGACGGCTCCGGAGCGCGTGCCGAGGTCCGCGTCACCGGCTTCGCCACGTCGAGACCCGCGGTGGTCGTGACCTATACGACCGCAGACGGCGAACGTGGGGAGGCGCGTCTCGACATCCCGAAGACGTCGCTCGAGCGGCCCTCCGCCCGGCAGGCCACGGTACGCGCCGGGACGCCCGGCCTGACCCACCTGGGGCTGCGCGTCCGGGTCGACACCGACCGGGACATGCGCGACAGCCTCGTCGCGACCGCGCGCGAGCTCTCCGTCGACGAGCGGATGGTCTCGGCCGAGCAGGTCGTGCGCACGCTCGAGGAGATCGAGTCGCTGCGCGCCGCCGGCCTCTACGCATCGGCGCTCGCGTGGCCCGGGCTCGGCTCGATCGCCGTGTGGGCGGAGTGGACGCACGAGCAGGACCCGGGCGCGCGGCGGGTGGGTACGCTGGCGGCGAACGGCACACCCGAGCCGCTGCCCGAGTGGCGGGACCTCCTCCCCGAAGGATGGACGTACGACGGCTCGCGCATCGTCCAGTGGGAGACGCCGATCCCGCCCGCCGAAGGCCATCAGATGACGGCGAAGCTGGCCGCGGCCTTCCCCGAGGCGACGATGTACAAGGTCGGGGAAAGCTACCTCGGCCGGGACATCTGGGCCCTCGACCTCATGCCCCCGATCGAGGCCAGCCACTGGTCTCACGCGAAGGCCACGACCTTCAAGCCCACCGTCGTCAACTCCGCGCGCCAGCACGCCAACGAGGTCTCGAGCACGAGCCACGTCCTCCGCCACGCCGAGCTTCTCCTGACCGATCCGGAGCAGCGCCCGAAGCTCGATCGGGTCAACGTCGTCGTGCACCCGTTCATGAACCCGGACGGCGCCCAGACCGCGTACGACCTGTACCGGCTCACCCCCGACTACATCCTGCACGCCGGCTACCTCGGGCCGCTCGGGCAGGACGCGACGTCCGGCGGGAGCGACGACCACCCGATCTACCCCGAGTCGACCGTCCGCGGGCGGCTCTGGGAGACGTGGCTGCCCGACGTCTTCCTGAACCCGCACGGCTACCCTTCCCATCAGGTCGTGCAGCTTTTCTCCGAGTTTACCGGCCTCGTCCGGCGGGGCCGCGTCACGGAGCGCAATTGGGGTTTCAACAAGGGGTGGTTCATGCCCGGCTTCGGGTACGTCGACAGCCCGGAGTTCCCGCGCCACAAGGACGCCGCCTTCGAGATCCGCGACTACATCACCCGCGGGATCAATGCCGATCGCGACGTCTTCGACCTCAACCAGCGGGCGTACGCCCGGTACCGGCGCTACGGGGCGGACTTCGACCCGGACGTCTTCAACCTCCCCATGACCGACTCCGTGCTGATCGAGATGCCGCTCAAGGGATCCAGAGGGCAAGGAGGCGGCTACGATCCCAACGTGACGATCTGGAGCGGGATCACGGAAGCGCCCGACGAAACGGCCCACGGACCCTGGATGGAGCTCGTGGCCACGGCCGGACTCGCGTGGAACCAGGCCATCACCGACTACCTGGTGGACGGGGACCACGAGGTGAGGCGGTCGGGCTCGACGTTCTTCGGCGGCGTGACGCTCCTCATGAACCGTCCCAGACCACCCGAGGAAGCCGAGGACCACGATCGCGCAGATTCCGTCGAGGTCCGTCGATGAGCGCACGCCCCGGGCGCGGAACCCGCCACTCGCTTGCGGGTCTCGGTGCGAGGCTCTTCCTTTCGAGCGTCGCGAGTCCGTTGGAGTCGCACCTTCGGAGCTTCCAGCCCGCCTTCCCGACAATGATGAAGAACGCGTCCCTCTCCGTGCTCGCTTCCTTCGCCCTGGCCGCCTGCGGTGGAGGGGATACCCAATCCGAGGCGATGCCGGAGTCCGAAGGCGCCGACGCGGCCGGAACGGTCACGATCGTCACTCCGGTGAGCGGCGCGCTCATCAACGGCAGCGAGATCAACGTGACCCTGTCCTCGACGGTGGAGATCCTCCCTGCCGGGGACATGACGCCGGGAACAGGTCATCACCACCTGTACCTGAACGCGGACCTGACGCCGATCGATCAGCCCGTACCCACCGTGCCGGGGAGCATCATCCACATGGGCGATGCGTCGTCGGCCTACACGTTCAGCGACGTGGAGCCGGGGGAGTACCGCCTCATCGCCGTGGTGGCGGACGGCGTGCACATGCCGCTGGATCCGTGGGTCGTGGACACCGTCACGTTCACCGTGGAGGCGAACGAGTAGGCTCTCGGCCCGACCGCTCCGCCTCCGGCGCGGTGGTCGTCCCTCAGAGCTTGCGGAACGCCCCGGTCTTCTCGACGACGACCCGGAATCCACCCACCCTCCGTGGGACGGACCGCCCCGCCCCGGCGTCGCGCACGTAGACCTTGAGGCACGGGTCGGAGCCGTGGAGCCCGATCGCGGTTCCGGAGATCCCGTCCTTGCCCAGCACGAGCCGGTCCAGCTCGGCTCGGGCGCGCTCGATCTCCTTCGACACCGTCCGGCTCAGCCGCCGTCGATCGTGATCTCGAAGCGATCCAGCACGAGACCGATCGGGTTGGCGAGCGTCGTGGTGGACGTTCCCGCGAAGAGAAGCCCGACGGGGCGACGATCGCCGAGCAGCGTTCCCTTGGTGACGATCAGGGAGCCGGAGTCGCCGCCCGCGCTGAAGCCACGACCACTGATCACGATCTGATCGGTGAAGCGCGCGGTCCCGTCCCGGTAGCCCACGTCGATCGTGGCGTTGATGCCGCTGATCTGGCCGGTCGTGTGCCCCGTGGTGCGGCCGTACTTCTGGACGCTCTGGCCCAGCTTCGCCGCGACCGGGCTCATGCGGGGCACCCCGTACCCGCCGTCCGGCGTGGCGAAGCCGACGTCGTCGGGCGTGGTGAGCGCGATCGCCGCGTCGATGCGGTTCGCAGGGCAGAGCATCGCCTTGCAGAAGCTGATCGGCTCGTAGTCGTGCAGCGTGGCGATCACGTCGTCCGGATCGCGGCCGCCGTCGACCACACCCGGCTGAAGGAGGGGGTCGCCCGGCTTGCCGACGTTGTTCGCAGCATACACGTGGTTGTTGCTGAGAGCGAAGGTCCGCCCACCGCTCGAGACGCGGGCTCCGAGCGTCCCCGCCGTGACCTGTCCGTGCCCGGAGCTCACGCCGATCGGCACGGGCCGCGGGAACGACCGGGTCGGATCGACGGACTCGGTGGCCTCCGCGGGGAGCGCCTGAAAACGACCGGTGACCTCCGGCACGACCTCGACATCGGACACGAAGCGCGGGAAAGCGGAGATGCCGGGAGCCGTGAGGTATACCTTCACCACGGCCCGGCCCGAGCCGTCGACGCCGATCGCGGTGCCCACGACACCCTCGCGGGCGAGCCAGTCCTCGGTGACGCGCTCCTGGACGGCGAGCGCGGCCTCGAAGGAGGAGTCGGAGACGTGCCACGCGCCCGAAGGTCCGGCATAGAGCAGGACGTCGACACCCAACGCCAACAGGAGCGTGAACCGCGAAGAAAGAAGCCGTTTCATCATCACCTCACACCCTACGGTACGTCCGAGCCGTGGGATTCCGACAGCCCGTCGGGCGCACCGACCGCCGTCCGGGAGCACCGTGCCCAGAGTTGGACGCGTTCGAGCCCCGATTCGTTCCCTCGTCGGCGTACGGCGACGACGGATCGACCGGGTGCATCGCTCGACGTGCGGGTGGAGCACCAGCGGCGGCCCGTGGCCTCCGCGATACGGGTCCGCTCGCCCGCCGTCGTCAGCTTCCCGAGCGGGGATCGACCGCGTCGCGCAGCCCGTCGCCGAGGAAGTTGACCGCCAGGACCACGACGAGGATCGCGAAGCCGGGGAAGATCGAGAGCCAGGGCGCGGTCGCCATCGTCGACTGCGCGTCCATCAGCATGTTGCCCCACGTCGGCGTCGGCGGCTGTACCCCGAGCCCCAGGAAGGAGAGCGAGCTCTCCACGATGATCGCCTCACCGACGGTGAGTGTTCCGGCCACCACGATCGGGCCGACAACGTTCGGCAGCACATGACGGGCGATGATGCGGCCGCTGCCCAGGCCGAGCGCCCGTGCCGCCTCGATGTACTCGAGCGCGCGGATCCGCAGGACTTCGCCGCGGACGATGCGGGCGGGTCCCATCCACGAAAGCGCTCCGATCGTCAGCGCGATCGAACCGGCTCCTCCCGGCGCGATCGCCGCGAGCACGATGAGCAGCGGGAGCGTAGGGATCGAGTACATGACGTCCGTGAAGCGCATGAGCACCTCCTCGACGCGACCCCCGTAGTACCCGGCCACCGCGCCGAGCAGCGACCCGAGGCCCGTTCCCAGCGAGGCGGCGACGAGACCGATGAGGATCGAGATGCGGCCCCCGTAGAGCATGCGGGTCAGGAGGTCGCGGCCGAGGTCGTCGGTACCCAACCAGTGCTCGGCGGTGGGCGGCTCGCGGATCGCGGCCAAGTCGATGGCGTCGAAGTCGTACGGCGCGATGAGCGGGGCGACCGCACACACCAGGGAGAGTCCGCCGAGGACCACCAGCGAGCCGACCGCGATGCGGTTTCTCCTCAGGTGCCTCCAGAAACGGCGATCGCCGCGCGGCGGAGCGTGCCCACCCCGTGGGGCATCCGTCCACGCCGGCACGTCCGGCCCGTCGACGGCGGCGCGGCTAGGCATACCGATCGCGGATGCGGGGGTCCAGCAGCCCGTACACGACGTCCGCCACGAGGTTGAAGACCACGACCATCGTCGAGCCCATGAGCAAGATGCCCATGAGCACCGGATAGTCCCGCTGGAACATCGCCTGGACGAACATCCGACCGATGCCGGGCCAGGCGAAGATCGTCTCGGTGATCACCGCACCCGAGAAGAGCCCGGCCAGGTCGAGGGCCATGACGGAGACGACCGGGATCAGCGCGTTGCGCAGCGCGTGACCCCACACGACGACGCGTTCCGACAGGCCCTTCGCGCGTGCCGTGCGCACGAAGTCGGCCCGGAGCACCTCGATCATGCTCGACCGGAGGTGGCGCGACCACCCGGCCACGAAGCGCAGCGAGAGCACCGTCGCAGGGAGGACGAGATGGAGCAACCGGTCGAAGAACGAGCCGTCGCCCACCGTCATCCGGCCGGAGACCGGGAGCCACCCCAGCCAGACGGCGAAGACCATCTGCAGAATGAGCCCGAACCAGAAGACGGGCATCGCAATGCCGAGGAAGGAGAAGCCGGCGCCGAGGTGGTCGAACCACGTGTTGTGCCGTACGGCGCTGAACACACCCAGCCCGAAGGCGAGGATCGCGGCGAGCAGGAAGGCCGACCCCATAAGCTCGACGGTGGCGGGGAGGCGCTCCACGATCAGCTCGGACACCGGACGGTAGCTCAGGTACGAGATGCCCAGATCCCCCTCCAGCGCTGCCCGGAGCCAGAGCACATACTGCACCGGGAGCGGCTCATCGAGTCCGAAACGCTCGATCAGCCGATCACACACATCCTGGGAGATGTGAGGGCCCCGTCCCGCGCACACGTCCCTCGGATCGCCCGGCATGGCACGCGTGAGGGCGAAGATCACGATGCTGATCCCGAAGAGGAGCGGGATCATCTGGAACACGCGGCGGGCGACGTACCGGGCCATCACAGGTGCACAGAAGGAGAGGGACGCTGCATTCGTACCCATGTCGGAGTCGACGCGCGAGCCCTTTCTTCGAGCGCAGGAGGCTCACCGCGGACGACACGGAGGTCTCGATGACGGAAGGCAGTCGACGCTATACCGATCGGGAGGTGGCGCTCGTGCTGCGTCGGGCGACGGAGCTCGACGAGCTCGACGGAGCCGCCGGGGAGGCCGGCTCCGGTCTCTCCCTGGCGGACCTCCGACAGATCGCGGGGGAGGTGGGAGTCTCCGCCGGCGCGTTGGAGCGGGCGCTGGCCACACTAGACCGACCGGACTCCCTCTCGTCCCACCTGGCCGGAGCGCCCGCCGTCCGGAAGGCCGTGCACGTCGTGGACGGCGAGCTCGACCGGGAGGGCATCGCCGCCCTCGTCGCGACCGTGGACGAACACGCCGACGGAACGGGCGCGGTAACCGAGGCGCTCGGATCGGTCCGCTGGACCGCACGCGACCGGCTCAAGAGCACCCGTGTGTCGATCACCCCGCGCCGGGGCACGACCGCGATCGAGGTGGTCGAGAAGGCCGAGCCCCGACTGCGGCGGATCTTCCACGCTCTGCCCGCGGCGTGGGGCGTGACGCTCGCGGGTGTCGGTCTGGCGGCGGCCCCGGCCGGGCCGCTGGGCTCGGTCGTCGTGGCGGTGCTGGCGGCCGCGGTGGGCGCCGGAGTCGGGCGCGGCGTTTGGGCGTTGCTGTCGACGGCGAGCGACCAGCGTGTCCACCGACTGGCAGAGCGGCTGGCGAGCGAGGCGGCGGAGGCCGCCGAAGCGATCCATGTCCCGATCGTCGAAGTCCCGATCGTCGAACGAGGGCGGGACGACCCCGGTCGGGGACCCCCATAGCGCCGAAGTCGGCGAGCTTGCCCGGCTCCGGGCTTTTGGAGTAGCAAGCTCCACCTGGGTACAGGATTTCGCGAGAGGGGGTGTGGAGCGTCCCGCTCGCGGCCATCGTGAGCAAGGTCACCCGGCTCGGCGGGCACACGTGGAGCTTCGCCGGAGGCTTGCGCTACTGAGCGGACGCGCCGGCATCGGGGCCGGAGGGGCTCGCCTTCCGGGCTGCGGCCACGCTGCTCCTTCCCCGCTGACCAACCGGCGCTTACTGCAGTTTCCAGCTCCACGGGGTTCCGGAAGCTCCCGGAGCTCGTGCCGCTCCCGCGGTGCCCGACGATCCGGTAGCTCAGCTCGTTCATCCGCTCCGGTCGGCTGCGGAAGGCCAGATCTCGCGGGCGTGCAACGGCAGGCCGCGCTCGGCCCGCGCCCGCATCTCGTCGGCCACGACCTTCACCGGGATCGAGCCCCACGAGAGGAAGGCGTCGTGGAAGTCGCGCAGCACGAAGTCGTCGCCCAGCGTGCTGCTCAGGTCGGCCCGCAGCTCGTGGATGAGGTCGGTGCCGACCAGGTAAACGAGCGCGGCACCCGGGAACATGCTGTTCCGTACCGCTTCGGCCCTCGCGGCCCCTTCGTTCATCCCGGCCGTCTCGGCGTAGAACGAAGCCGCCTCCTCGAGCGACATGCGGCCGTGGTGGAGCTCGACGTCGACGACGGCGCGAGCGGCCATGCGGACCCGCGCGCTCCGTACCGCGTACGCCTCGAGCGGCTCGAGCACGCCGACCTGCTCCATGAGATCCGTGGCGTAGCACGCCCACCCCTCGGCCATCGTGCCCCCGCAGAGCATGGCGATGCGCGCGGCGCCGTCGACTGCGGCCACGCGCCCCACGCGCGAGGGCGAGCGGAACGCGTTGCCGTTCTGCACGTGGTGCCCGAGACCGCCGTGTTGCACGACGTGGCTGAGCTTGATGACCGAGTCGTTGTGCGCGCGCAGAAACGCCTCCACCTCGTCGGCTGGCGCGGACGAACCGCGCGAACCTTCCGGAAGCGGGGCGACCAGGTAGTCGTGCACCGGAGAACGGTCGTGCACCGCGGGCGAGCGGTAGAAGAGGAAGTCGAGGTCGGGCGCGGCCGCGCGGGCCCACCCGGGCCGCTCGACCCAGCGCAGCGGGAGGTCCGGCCACGTCACGAGCTCGCGCGCCTCGGCTGTCGCCTTCATGTGCCGCCACGTCGACGCGTACCGGCCGAGGTAGCCGTCGGCGGTCGGGTGCGCGTCGGCGAGACGGGCGAGCGCCGCTCCGGGCGTGTCGGCGCCGTGCTCGGCCGCACGCGCAACGAGCCACGCCCATGTGTCGCGCATCTGCTCACGTGCCTCGGCCGCGATCTCCTCGGCAGAGCGTCGCAGGAAGTGCCCTTCCCGAAGGTGGAGGGCGAGGGCGCCTGCGCCGCACCCGACACGCTTCGCCGGTCGCGCGAGCAGCTCGCTCTCCAGGAAGGCGGCGTACGCTTCGAGCGCCGCCGCCGCACGCTCGGCCGCCGTCTCGAGCGCCCGTCGCCGTCGGGAGTGCGTGGCGCGCAGCGGGCCCGCGGGGTGCGCCATCGCCTCGCCGAGGCCCTCGCGCAGGAAGGCGAGCCCGCCCCGGCACTCGCGCAGCGCACGCTCGGTCCACGCGACCGGTGCCCGGTCCAGCCAGCCGCGCGCGTCCCCTAGGTAGCGGTCGAGGCCGTTCATCCGCCCGATCAGCGCGTCCACCGCCCGCTCGCCGAGCACGTCGGAACCCGGCTCCCGGGGAGCGGAGGCGGGCAGCAGGAGCGACAGGAGCGCGAAGACGGCCTCGCTCGCGTAGACGCTCGGATTCGAGAGCTGCCAGCGGCTCTCGTGCTCCCAGAGCTGAATGCGCAGGAAGCCCTCCGCCAGTCGGCGGTCGATCACGTTCGGATCCGCCACCGGATGCGCCACGGGGGCCGGAGAGGCGCTGCCCAGGAGCGCACGCTCGGCCGCGGCGGCCGTCGCCACTCCTTCGACGGAGACGTTGGGGAGGCGGTCGTCGAGCCCGCGCACGCCGGCGAACGTCGCGTGGACGGGTCGATGGGCCCAAAACGCCTCGAAGAAACGATCGAGCCAGCGGGCCGAAGCGTCGTTGGGTGGGAAGGTCATCGTCGGCCAAAATGGCACCGTGGGGGGCTCGCGCCACCCGCCGACTCGACCCTGAGCCCCGCGATCGGCCACTGGCCCGTCCGGAATCTCATCCTTAATCTATTGATCTGAGGTGCGGCTCGACCCGTTCCGGGACGCGCGAAGCCCCGCCGCTCATCGTTTTCGACGATATGCGTGTCCATACGGACAACGAGCTGAAACCCATGTTACCGCCGCCCGAACCGAGGTCCGAATGAACGCATCCACCTCCGCCTTGCTCCTGGCCGGGCTCCTCCTGATGGGGCTCGCAGGCGACGCCGGCGTCGAGGCTCCCGCCACGGTGGACACGGTCCACGCGTACGCGGACGTCGAGCCCGTGTCGAGCGACGAGGTGATCGAGCAGTACTGTACGCGCTGCCACAGCGAACAGCGCCAGCGCGGCGGGCTCGTCCTCGAGGGCTTCAGTGTCGAGAACGCGAGCGAGCACGCAGACATCGCCGAGCGCATGATCAAGAAGCTGCGCGCCGGCATGATGCCTCCGTCCGGCGCCCGCCGGCCCGAGGAGGGCGTGCTCGTCGACCTCGCCGAGGAGCTCGAGACGCGCATCGACAAGGAGTGGCGCCGGAACCCCGAGCCCGGCACCCGCGTGTTCCAGCGCCTCAACCGCGCGGAGTACGCGGCCGCGGTCGAGGATCTGCTCGGCCTCCAGGTGGACGTCTCCTCCTACCTGCCGCTCGACACGAAGAGCGCCAACTTCGACAACATCGCGGACGTACAGATGCCGTCCACGACGGTCGTCGAAGGCTACCTGCGCGCGGCCGGCCAGATCGCCCGCCTCGCGCTGGGTGATCCGGAGGCGGAGGTCGGCAACACGATCTACCGCATGCCGCGCATCGCCTCGCAGAAGGACCAGGTCGAGGGCGCACCCTTCGGCACGCGCGGCGGCCTCTCGGTGGTGCACACCTTCCCCGCCGACGGCAAGTACGTCTTCCACATCATGCCGTACAACGCCGTCGAGGGTGAGGTCTTCGGGCGCACCTGGGGCGAGGACGAGATCGAGATCTCGATCGACGGGGAGCGGGTCGCGCTTCTTCGCATCGATCGCTGGATGCACGAGTCCGAGCCGACCGGTCTGAACATCCGGACCGACTCGATCCAGGTGTCGGCCGGTCCGCACCGGGTCACCGCCGCCTTCGTCAAGCAGTTCGAGGGCGAGCTCGACGACCTCATCCGGCCCATCGACCATACGCTCGCCGACGGCCAGATCGGGATCGGCTACGGCGTCACTACGCAACAGCATCTGCAGCGCATGACGGTCCTCGGGCCGTTCGAGGTCACGGGCGTCTCCGACACACCGACGCGTCGCCGGGTCTTCACCTGCCGGCCGACCGCGCCGGACGAGGAGCGCCCGTGTGCCGAGCGCATCGTGACCCGCCTCGCAGAGCGGGCGTACCGCCGCGACGTGGACGAGAGCGATGTCGAGGGCCTGATGGGCTTCTACGACCAGGGTGCCGAGACGCGCGGCTTCGAGGGCGGTGTCCGCCTCGCGCTCCAGGCGATCCTGGCCAGCCCGCACTTCATCTTCCGCTTCGAGGAAGCGCCGGAGGGCGTCGAGCCGGGCGAGATCTACGAGATCACGGACTCGGACCTCGCCTCGCGCCTCTCGTTCTTCCTCTGGGGTGCGCCGCCGGACGACCGGCTCATCGAGCTGGCCGACGAGGGCGACCTCTCCGACGACGACGAACTGGAGCGCCAGGTCCGCCGCATGCTCGCCGACGAGCGGGCCGAGGCGCTCGCGAGCCGCTTCGCCGCCCAGTGGCTGCGTCTGCAGGATCTGGAGAAGATCCGCCCCGACGCCCTGAGCTACCCGTACTACGATCAGACGCTCGCGGACGCGATGCACCGCGAAACCGAGCTGCTCTTCGACTACATCCGCGCCGAGGACCGACCGATCACGGAGCTGCTCACGGCGGACTACACCTTCGTCAACGAGCGGCTCGCCCAGCACTACGGGATCAACGGCGTGCTCGGTCCCGACTTCCGTAAGGTCGAGTACCC
>JANQME010000197.1 GCA_028280205.1 Longimicrobiales bacterium | reverse complement strand
CCCGGCGCTCACACCGGATGCGGCGGAGCTCTCGGTCGTGCGGACACCACGCCCCCCGCGGGTGTCCCCGCTGCGCTACCTGCAGCCTCCCGCGACCGCGCCTCCTTCGCCCTGAGTCGATCCCGATTCCGGCCGCCGTTCCGGCGGCCACCCCGCACGCCCCCGGGAGGGGTGTGTCTTCGAACGATGGGGCACCGGCACGGACCGGCGCCCGTAACCGACTCAGCGAGAAATAGATACGATGACCAAGAGAATCACTGCGAGCCTGCTCGGGCTCGCGCTCGCGGCGGCCGCGCCCGTGGCCGCCCAGACGGAGTGGACCTCCTCGAGGCCCGACGGCCACGCCCCGATCGGCGTGATGGGTGACCACACGCACGAGGCGGGCGAGTTCATGTTCTCCTACCGCTTCATGCACATGGGCATGGAGGGCATGCTCGACGGCACTGCCGAGGTGCCGAACGACCAGGTGGTGTCCCCGACCGGTTACGACTTCATGGTGACGCCGACCGAGATGCCGATGCAGATGCACATGGTCGGTGCGATGTACGCCCCGTCGGACCGCGTCACGCTCATGGCGATGTTCAACTACCTGAGCAAGTCGATGGACCACGTCACCCGGGCGGGCGGGGCCTTCACGACCGAGTCGGGCGGCTTCGGCGACATCGGCGTGACCGCGCTCGTCGGGCTCGTCCAGGAGGGGCCGAATCGACTGCACCTCAACCTGGGCGCCACCCTCCCCACCGGCACGGTCGAGGCGATGGACGAGACGCCCGCGAGCGGCGGGAGCGAGGTGCAGCTCCCCTACCCCATGCAGATCGGGACCGGGACGTTCGCGCTGCAGCCCGGCTTCACCTACCTCGGGATGGCCGAGCGTGTCTCGTGGGGCGCACAGGGGAGGAGCACGTTCCAGCTCGGCGAGAACGACCGGGACTGGAAGGTCGGGAACCAGTACATGGGCACGACCTGGTTCGGCTTCCGGGCGACCGAGCAGTTCAGCCTCTCGGCCCGGCTCGCTTACCAGCGCTGGGAGAACTATTCGGGCACGGACGCCGCCTTCGGGGACCTCATGATGGTGCCCACGGTGAACGCCGACCTCCTGGGCGGGCAGCGGCTCGACGTCCCGCTCGGCGCCAACTTCTGGGTCGCCTCCGGGGCGCTCAGAGGTCTGCGCGTCCTGGCCGAGTACGCCCTTCCCGTGTGGCAGAACCTGAACGGGCCGCAGTTGGAGACGACGGGCGTCTTCACGGTCGGCGTGCAGCTCTCGGTCGAGCCCGGCTGAGGACGGCGGCGGGCGGGCCGCGGGCCCGCCCGCTCGTCACCTCGGCCCGTCCGAATCACTCCTCCCGAAGCGCCCGAAGGGGCTCGAGTCGAGAAGCCCGCACGGCCGGCACGGCCGCGGCTGCGAGCGTCGCGAGCGCCAGACAGGCGGCGGCCGCTCCGTACGCCACCGGATCACCCGACTTCACCTCGACGAGCAGGGAGTCGAGCACCCCGCGGATCGACACCGCCACCGCGAGGCCGATCGAGCCCCCGAGCACGACCCAGCGCATGGCGTCGCGCACCACGAGCGTCACGACGCCGCTGCGTCGAGCACCGAGCGCCGAGCGGATGGCCATCTCCCGGGTTCGTCGAGCGACGGCGTAGGAGATCACGCCATAGACGCCGAAGGAGGCGAGGAGGAGCGCGGCGACCGCGAAGGTGGTGAGCAGGGTGACGATCATCCGCCGCTCCGCCAGCAACCGAGCCAGCCGGTCGTCGAGCGTCGCCACCTGCACCGCGAGGGCCGGGTCGAGCGACTGCGCCGCGCGACGGAGATCGGACAGAGCGCGTGCCGGGCGGCCGTCACGGAGGCGCACCACCGCCGTCATCGAGCGCGCCATGCCCGGGATCTGCTCGTGCGGCACGTACATCTCCTCGAACTGCTCGTCGTCTTCGTAACCGAAGTGACGAACGTCTTCGACGACGCCGACCACGGTCCGCCACGGCGCTTCGCCGCCGAACCAGTACGACTCCATGCTCAGGGCCCGCACCCGGCGCCCGATCGGGTCCTGGCCGGGCCACGCAGCCTCTGCCATCGACCGGCTCACGACCGTGACGAGCTCCGTTCCCGGACCGTCGCCTTCGCCCAGGAGTCGACCCCGAACGAGAGGAATGCGGAGCGCGGCGAAGTAGTCGCCTCCGACGGCGCGGTACCCGGCGCCGGCATCCCACGACGGGTCGCCGCCGAGATCGATGAAGCCGGTCCCGCCGCCGCCGGTCGGAACCCAGATACCCAGGCCGAAGGCTTCCACGCCGGGCCTCGACTCGAGAGACCGCCGGAGCGAGCGCCAGTAGTCGAGCACCCGCTCGTCGTCGTCGCGGTACTCCGGCGCCGTCAGCGCCACCTGGACGGTCGCGACTCCCGCCGGATCGTATCCCAGGTCGCGGGAGACGACGGCCCCGAAGCTCATGAGGAGCAGGCCGCCGCCGGTGAGCAGCAGCACGGTCAGGGCGACCTCCGCGGCCACCAGGCCACCGCCCACGAGACCGCCCGTTCCACGCACCGTACGCGCACTCGCCTGGGCCCGTCCCGCACCGAAGCGCGCCGCCCGCAGCGCGGGGGGGAGACCCGCGCCCACGCCGGCGCCGAGTGACACGAACGCCGCGAACGCCGCGATGCGGCCGTCGAACGCGACCCCGCGGCTTCGGGGCACGATATGAGAGACAACGTCCACCAGCGCCCCCGTTCCCCACCAGGAGAGGACGACTCCGACCACACCGCCGAGCGCGGCGAGGAGGATCTCTTCCGTCAGGAGCTGGCGAACCAGCCGAGGTCGTCGCGCGCCGAGCGACAGCCGGAGTGCCAGCTCGTCCGCCCGCTCGGTGCCGCGCGCGAAGCCGAGCGCGGCGAGGTTCGCGCACCCGATGAGCAGGACGAGCGTCACCGCACCCATGAGGACCCCGAGGTAGCCGCGCGCATCGGCCACCAGGGCGCCGCCGAGCGGACGCACGGCCACGCCCCAGGAGTAGATCGCCTCGGGGTCGGTCGCCCGGATCCCGTCTGCGATCGAGGAGAGATCCGCCTCGGCCTGCGCCAGCGTCGTCTCCGGGGTGAGGCGACCCACCGCGCGGAAGTTGATGTTGTTTCTCGCGGCCCCGCCCTGCGGTCGGGGAGGACGGAAGAGCCACACGTCGACGCCCTCGGGATGCGCGAAGCCGTCCCGGACGACGGCCACGACCCGGTTGGGACGACCGTCGAGCGTGACGGTGCGCCCGTCCAGCGGCGCCTCCGCCAGCGTCTGTCGCCAAAACGACTCGCTCACCGCCACGAGTGCGTCCTCCGCGGCGATCTCCGCCGCCGAGGGGTGCGCGCCCGCCACCAGCGGGACGCCGAGCGTGCGAAGGAGCGGCCCATACACCGTGACGCCGGGAACGGTGAACGCCTCTTCGAAGCCGGAGACCGTCACGTCGAAGGGCTCCTGCGAGTGGATCGCCGTCGCCTCAAGGGTCCGACTACCGTCGCGCCAGTCGTACCAATTCCCCATCGATACCCACGCGAACGGCTCGCCTTCCTCCGGTACCGAGTAGAGCGCCACGAGGCGGTCCGGCTCGGGGAACGGGAGCGGACGGAGGAGCACGTGGTCGACGAAGGTGAACATCACCGTCGTGAGGCCGATCCCCGCCCCGAAGATCCCGACGCTCAGAGCGGCGTGGCCGGGTCGTTTCCGCATCCGGCGGAACGCCACGATCAGGTCGCGTCGCACGCCGTCGACCCGGTCGACCCAGCCCAGGTGCCGATCGCGCCGCGACGCTTCCGAGCCGATACGCCGTCTCGCCTCCTCGAGGTCGCCGAACCGCTCCAGGGCGATCCGGCGCGCCTCCTCGTCGTCGTGGCCCGCCGCGACGAGATCGGCCGTACGCATCTCCAGGTGGGCCTCGATCTCGTCGTCGGTCTCACGCGCCCGATCGCGCTCGGTGCGTCCCAGAAGCCTGAGGAATCGCCGGTACCCGTTCACATCCCCTCCTCCCGTCCTCCCCGAGACACCTCTCGCGACTCAGCCGGGCGAGCCCCCGCCCTGCGAGAGCAGACCGGACACCGAGTCGACGTATCTCGTCCAAGTGCGCGCCTCTCGATCGAGGTGTGTCCGTCCGCGCGGCGTCAGGCGGTAGAAGCGGGCGCGCCGGTTGTTCTCGGTCACACCCCACTCGGCCTCGACGAAGCGCTTGCCCTCGAGCCTGCGCAGCGCCTGGTAGATCGCCGAGTCCTCCGCGACGATCGTCCCTTCGGAGCCCCGTTCCATCCAGAGCGCGAGGCCGTAGCCGTGCAGCGGCTCGACCGAAAGTCCCTTCAGGATCAGCAGCTCGAGCGTGCCCTTGAGCAGGGGTAGCGCTTCCTCCGACACCGTCTCTCCTTCACCGTGAGTGCTAAGGGTAGCATATGCATGTCACCGGCAGCGGTGCAAGAGAGCGACAGGGGCGGGAGTCCGGGACCGGCGGACGACGATCCGTCGATCCCTCCGACGTCACTCCTCGCGGAGCGCGGTCACCGGATCGACGTGCGCGGCCCTGCGCGCCGGCACCCAGCAGGCGAGGCACGCGACCGCGACGAAGACCAGGCTGATCGAGACGAAGGTGAGCGGGTCCGTGGGCGCGACGCCGACGAGCATCGACTCCAGGAAGCCCGTGAGCGGAACGGCCGCCAGGAGTCCCACCAGGATCCCGGCTCCTGCCAGCCCGAGTCCCTGGCCCACGACGAGCCGGAGAATCGATCCCGACTCGGCCCCGAAGGCCATGCGCACCCCGATCTCGGCGGTACGCTGACGCACCACGTACGACAGGACGCCGTAGAGGCCGATCGAGGCGAGCACGAGGGCGATCGCCCCGAACACGCCGATGAGGGTGAGCGCGAAACGGGTCGGACCCATCGCACGATCGACGTACGACTGCATGAGCTCGACGTCGGCCACCGGGATCTCCGGGTCCAGGGCGGTGACCTCTTCGCGGATCGCACCCACGAGGGCTCCGGGCTCGCCTCCCGCCGTCACGACCCAGGTAGCACCGAAGGAGCCCACGTAGCGATCGGTGAGGTACACGGTCTCGTCGCCGTCAGCCCCCAGATCCTCGGCCCGCTGATGCTCGACCACGCCGATCACCTCGACCCACTCGGGCTCCTGGGTCACGGCGCGGATGAGGAAACGCTTCCCGACCGCGGACTCGTCCGGCCAGAGGATCTCCGCGAGCTTCTCGTCCACAACCACGACGGCCGTGCTGTCCGCGTTGTCGGCCTCGGAGAAGGTCCGTCCGGCAAGGAGGCGCGTGCCCATCGTCTCGAAGTATCGGGGCGAGACCGCGCGGTACGCCGCCTGCCCGAACGCCTCGGGATCGGTGAGGGCCTCCTCGGTGCCGTACCGGCCATTGAAGAACTGTCCGGTGAGCGGAAGCGGGAAGCCCGTCGAGACCGCTTCGACCCCGGGTATCGCCTCGAGGCGCCCACGCAGCTCACTCATGAAGTTGGCCCGATCGACGGCCTGCGGATACGACCCGAACGGAGGCGCCGCCGTGAAGGTGAGGACGCCGTCCGCCTCGAATCCGGGCGAGACCCGGGTCAGCTCGGCGAAGGATCGGACCATGAGCCCGGCGCCGATCAGGAGCACGAGCGACATCGCGACCTCGGCGACGACGACGGCGTTGCGGGCCAGTCGGCGTGCCGAGCTCGCCCCGGCGCTCCCGCGCTCCTTGAGCGCGTCCGCGAGGTCGACGCGCGAGCCCTGCAGGGCCGGGAGCGTGCCGAAGACGAAGGCCGCGAGCGCGGCGGCCGCGACGGTGAACAGGAGGACGATCCCGTCGATCCCGACGTCGGCGATGCGGGGAAGGTCGTCCGGCTGGAGGGCGAGCAGTAGCCGGATCCCGGCGGCGGCGAGCAATACGCCCACGACCGCTCCGGCGGCGGCGAGCATCCCGCTCTCGATGAGCATCTGCCGCACGAGCCGGCTCCGGCTCCCGCCCATCGCCGCCCGGACGGCCAGCTCCCGGTCCCGGCCCGACGCCCGTACGAGGAGCAGGTTCGAGACGTTGGCGCAGGCGATGAGGAGGACGAACACGACCGCCCCGAAGAGGGCGAGGAGCGTGGGCCGCACGTGGGCGGTGAGGTCCTCGTGCAGCGACTCGACGCGGATCGCGTATCCCGCGGTCGTCTTGATCTGGTTGTTCGCGGCGATCTCGGAGGCGATCCGGTCGATCTGCTGCTGGAGCTGCTCCGCGGTGGCTCCGTCCCGCAGCCTCCCCACCGGGCGGAGGAAGACGTTGTTCTCCGGTGCGTTCACGTAGTCGATCCGGGCCGCGATCCAGAGGTCGGCGTCGGTCTGCAGGCCGGCCGTCGGGGGCATGAGCAGCTCGAAGCCCGGGGGCATCACCCCCACGATCTCCGAGGGGCCACCGCCCACCTGGATCGTCCGGCCGATCACGCCGGGATCCGCTCCGTAGCGCTGTTGCCAGAGCGCGTTGCTGAGCACGACGATCCCCGGGAGTGCACCCGGCTGACCGGGCTGCAGATTCGCGGGCTGCGGGAAGCCGTCCTCCTCCACGAAGCCCCGCCCGAGCGCGGGGGTGAGACCCATGACGTCGAAGAAGTTCGGCGTCACGCTCGCCGCCGTGACCTGGACGGGGTCCCCTTCGCCGGTGAGAGAGGCGTTGAAGGTGAAGACGGCCGCCAGGTCGTCAAACGCCTCGGCGCGCTCCCGGTACTTGGCGAAGTCCGGCGGCGACATGGGGAAGTGGGTCACGCTGCGGTTCCGCATCTCCCCCCAGAGGAGCACGAGCTCGCCGGGCTGCTCGTACGGCAGCGGCTGGAGCAGCACCGTACGCACGACGCTGAAGATCGCCGTGTTCGCACCGATCCCGAGGCCGATCGTGAGCGTCGCGACCAGCGCGAAGCCCGGGCTCCGCATCAGCGTCCGACCGGCGTACCGAACATCCTTCCAGAACGAATCCATCCCCCGCCCTCCCTCGCTTCCCCTCAGTGAGTTCCCCATCGGCGTACCGGCCAGGCGCCGGCGCCTCCTCCACACTTCGATCCGGGCCCCGACTCCGTTGCGCATCGCGTCCAAAGCGGCGGTCCCCGCGTGTACCGCCCGTGCCGACGGCCCCCGCCGCCCCGCGTCCTCCGCCTTTTCCAGGAAGAGCCGGAGCATCTCCTCCCCGTGCCGCTCGCGAAACGAGCGGGGATACAGGCGCAGGAGGGCGCGATACCACCGCACGCCGGGGCGGTCGGATCCGCTCACGGTGTCAGGCCGACCCGAGAAGACCGTGCGCCCGGGCCATGCCGAGCTGGGCGTCGAGCCTGCGCGCTTCGGCCGCGGCCACGCGCCGACCGAGCCCGGTGATCCGGTAGTAGCGGCGGCGCTCGTCCGCCCCCTCCGGCGGCTCCTCGAGCTCCTCGATGAGCTCGGTCTCCACCAACCGAGCCAGCGCGCGGTACAACGTGCCCGCGTGCAGACTCGTCCCCGACCCCGCCCGATCCTCCACAGCGCGCATGATCGCGTACCCGTGCGCCTCACCCTCGAGAAGCGCGAGCAGGATGTCGAACGCGACCGGGGTGAGCGGCAAGAGCTCCGCGGGATCGTTGTCGTGGAGGGTCATGGCTCGGTCGTGCGAGGCGACGTGTGGGAGCGGGCGAGGCTCGCCGATATTCGCACGAAGAATATACTCTCTGCGCACATAGTGCCAGCCGGGGGGGGAACCAAGGGGTCGCGGACCACCCCACCCGACCGGGACCCGCCACCGGGTCAGCGGAGGAGGAATCCCTCCCGGAGCGGGTCGTCCGGAGCGAGGAGGAGCTCGCCGTGCCCCGTGATCCATGCCCGCCCGGTGATCTCCGGGACCACCGCCGGACGCCCACCGACCTCCACCTTCCCCACCACCCGTCCATCGAACGTGGTCCCGAGGATGCTCTCGATCGTGACCGTCTCCCCGTCGTCCAGCCCACCCCGGGCGTGGTGTACCGCGAGCCGCGCGCTCACGCCGGTGCCGGTGGGGCAACGGTCGACCTCGCCGTCGGCGAAGACGCAGACGTTGCGGCTGTGGTTCGCCCGGTCGTGGGCCGGCCCCACGAAGATCGTGCCGTAGAGGAAGCCCAGATCCTCGGCATCCGGATGCGTCGGCGGAGACGAGGCCTGAATCGCCTCCTTGATGCGCCGACCGAGCCGGGCCAACCGCTCCGTCTCCGAAGGGAGGAGGGTGAGGCCGAGGTGCGTGGCGTCGACGAGGGCGTAAAAAGCTCCCCCGTACGCCAGGTCGTAGCATACCGTCCCCACCCCGTCCACCTCGGCTTCCGCGCCGAGGCGGGCCGCGTACGACGGGACATTCACGAAGGCGACCTCCTCGACGCGGCCGTGGCGGACGGCGCCTCGGGCCCGGACCGTACCGGCGGGGGTGTCGATCACCACCGCGTGCTCACCCTCCCGCGGCGTGCCCGCCTCGATCTCGCCGAGCAGGCCGCACTCGAGCACCACCGTCACGACTCCGATGATTCCGTGCCCGCACATCGTGCTGAAACCCTCGTTGTGCGTGAAGAGCACGCTGAAGTCCGAACCCGGGGAGAGCGGCGGTCCGACGAGACAGCCGTACATGTCCGCGTGGCCGCGCGGCTCCCACATGAGCGCCCGCCGCAGCCCGTCGAAGCGCGCGCGGGCGTCGCGGCGGCGCTCCGGCACCGTTTCACCCCTCAACTCCGGGAAGCCGCTCACGACCACCCGAAGCGGCTCCCCGGCCGTGTGGGCGTCGATCACCCGCATCCGGAGCCAGTCCGGCGGGGGGGACCAGCGGTTGGCACGATCGGGCAACGTCGGCCGGAACGGCCCGCGAAAGCGTGTCACGATGGGGATCTTTTCCTTGAACTGCGGGTCCGGAACCAAGAGATTCACCGTTCGCCTGTCGCGTCAACCGAAGCGGTACCGCACATGTCCGAGAGCAACACCGAGTCTCCCGTCGTCGGTTCATCGATCGTCGGCGACACCGATCGCCGTCTCGACGTCGAGTCCGCCCCCGGAGCCCCGGCGGCGGCTCCTGCCGCGATGGAGTACGACTACACCAACTTCTACTTCGGTGCGGGCAACGACGCCTTCGCGCTCATCGAGCCGTTCGACGACTGGTGGCGCGAGGTGAAGCCGGCGGGATACTACCTCTACGAGCTTCCCCTTCACACGGCTCCGGCCACGCGCGTCGACGTCGAAGACACGAAGACAGGCGAGATCCGTCGCGGGCTCGTGAACTTCGCCTCGTACAACTACCTGGGCCTCTCGTACCGGCCCGAGGTCAAGGCGGCGATCAAGGAGGCCGCGGACCGCTTCGGCGGCGGGTCGTCTGGATCGCCGATCCTGAGCGGCACGACCGCGCTGCACCGAGAGTTCGCCGAGGAGATCGCCGACTTCAAGGGGACCGAGGCGGCGATGCTCTTCCCGACCGGCTACAGCGCCAACGTCGGGACGATCGCGGGACTGATGCGTTCGGGTGACCTGATCGTGGCCGATCAGTTCGCGCACGCGAGCATCGTCGACGGCATGATTCTCTCGAAGGCCAAGTCCCGCTTCTTCCGCCACAACCGTGCCGACGACCTGGACCGCAAGCTCAAGGGCTTCGAGGGCAAGAAGCTGGTGATCGTCGAGGGCGTCTACTCGATGGACGGCGACACGGCCCCGTTGGCGGAGATCGTCGAGGTGTGCCGCACGCACGGCGCGCGCCTGATGATCGACGAGGCCCACTCCGCGTTCGTCTTCGGCGAGACCGGCAAGGGCGTCGCCGAGGACCAGGGCTTCGACGACGACATCGACATCCACCTCGGGACGTTCTCGAAGAGCCTGGGTGGGCAGGGTGGCTACATCGCCGGTTCTCTCCAGCTCGTGAACTACCTGCGCGGCTTCTCGCGGTCGCGCTTCTTCTCGTGCGCGCTCTCCCCGGTCGTCGTGGCCGGACTGCGCAAAGCGCTGGAGCTGGCCCGCAACGAGCCCGAGCTCCGCACCCGGCTGTGGGAGAACGTCGCCACGATGCAGCGTCTACTGGGCGAGCGGAACGTGCCGATGGGCGACTCGACGTCGCACGTCATCCCGATCATGGTGCGCGACGATGCGCGCGTCTTCGCGATGGGCGAGGAGATCTTTCGCGAGGGGGTCTTCATCAACCCGGTGAAGTACCCGGCGGTCGGGAAGCACAAGTCGCGCTTCCGGATGTCGATCTCGGCCGCGCACACACAGGAGGACCTCGAGGAGGGCGCCGAGAA
Organism: Longimicrobiales bacterium; assembly: GCA_028280205.1. GTDB lineage: Bacteria > Gemmatimonadota > Gemmatimonadetes > Longimicrobiales > Gaopeijiaceae > UBA2589. Next base: position 804 of record JANQME010000197.1, on the reverse strand, counting down.
GATCGCCCGGGTACTCCGCCGCTACGGAGTCTGCTGACCACGATGTCCGCGCTCGGCAGCTACCGCTTCCACACCGGGGTCAGCGCCTTCTTCGACATGGCGACCTCCGATGCGAGGGACCTGCTCCCGTCGCATCTGGAGCCCATCGAGGTGACCCATCAGCGGAGCGTGCTGTCCGTGACGGCCTTCCTCTTCGACGACAGCGTCGTGGGGCCATACACCGAGCTCATGTTCTCCGTCGTCGTCCCGCCGACGGTCGCGTCGTGGGGCCAGCACGCCAAGGCCGGCTTCTTCCCCTTCCTCGCCGCGACGAGCTCCGAGGAGGCGCGTCGCATCAAGGGGGATCGCTTCCACTTCCCGTACCACGACGAGTCGATCGACGCGCAGTTCATCGAGACCGAAGACCGCCTCCGCATCCGGGTCTTCGGTGCGGGTGAGCGCATCGTCGACCTCAGCGTGACGCCGGGTGCATGGGAGTCCGCGCATCACCTCCTGCACGGGTACATGATGAACGGGGATCAGCGGCTGCGGACCACGCTGCAGATCAGCGGCGACTACTCGATGCACGAGAACGAGGCGGGCCGCATGACGCTCTTCCCGCATGCGCTGACCGACGAGCTGCTCCGCCACGAGGTGTCTCCGAATCCGTTCCGCGAGCACTGGTTCAAGAACGGGACCGAGACCTTCCACCAGCTCGAGACGATCTAGGAGCCTGTCCGAGTCATGGGGCGGCCGCGCACGAGGGTCTTGCGAGTGTCAGACAAGGAAGAGCGACGAATGCGATGCCGTAGCATCGGGGAGGAG
>JANQME010000178.1 GCA_028280205.1 Longimicrobiales bacterium | reverse complement strand
AGCGTTCCGCCGAGGTGAACCGTGCCGGCGCGTGCCACCTCGGGATCCGTCCACGGGATCGGGGCGTCGAGAGCCCAGTCGAGCTTGAAGGCGCCGGGTCCGTAGCGCCAGTGCGTCGCCGCACGACGCCACGGGTCGGGCAGGTCGTCGCCCGCGATCTCGGCGACCTGCCGGAAGGTGCACGCCAGCACGACGGCCCGGGCGGTGGGGAGCTCGGCGAGGGCGCTTACCCGGCGACCCGTCTCGAGGGTGCCCCCGAGGGAGCGAAAGTGCTCGGCCAGCGCCCCGGTCAGACGTCCGGCGCCGCCCTGGGCGAACGGCCATCCGACCGCGTGCCCTGCGACCATGAGCGTGAGTCCCACCGCCGCCGTGAGCGGGCGTTCGATGGGCATGCCCGAGTGGGCCGCGTTGCCCGCGAGGAGCGCCCGAGCCTCACGCGTTCGGAAGCGTCGTGCGACCGCCGTCGTACCTCGGAGAGCATACGGCGCGAAGCGTGCCATGAGCGCCGGATCGTCCGGAATCCGCAGCGGATCGTGCAGGACGTGCCGCGCGAAGGTGTCCCACCGCTCCACGAACGGAGCCACGAGGACGCGCCAGGCATCGCCGTCGGGGCCGAGGCCCTCCATCGTTTTCTCAAGAGCCCGAGCGAAGAGGGCGGAGCGTCGACCGTCCAGGGGATGGGCGAAGGGGAGGTCCGGATGGACCCAGGCCAGCCCGTGCGCCTCGAGCGGGAGAGACCGGAAGAACGGTGAGCCCGCTCCGAGGGGGTATACGGCCGACCCCACGTCGTGCAGGAAGCCCGGCAGCGTCGCCTCCTCCGTGCGGGCCGCCCCGCCCACGACCTCGTTCGCCTCGATGAGCAGGACCGAGACGCCGCCCCGCTGCAGCTCGATCGCCGCCGCGAGCCCGTTCGGCCCCCCGCCGACGACGATCGCGTCGTGGCTCACGCTCCGAAGCGGAGGAGCAGGGTGCTCGGGCCGGCGTCGCCGAGCGTCACGATGTACAGCCGATCGTACTCCAGCTCTTCGATCGGGCTTCCCGGCTCGCCCCCGAGCGCCGCGACGAGCTGCGGCGTCGTGTTGCTGTGCCCCACGACCAGGTGCCGTCCCGGGGTCGCGCGCAGGTGGTCCGCAAAGCCCGACAGGTCACGCGGATCGTAGAGTCCGACGGCGACGCCCGCCGACGCAGCCGCCGGCGCCGCCGTGGTGCGCGTCCGGCGGGTGTTCGTCGAGTGGACGTGGGTGACCCCCGCGTCGCGGAGCATCTCGGCCACCAGAGCGGCGCGTGCCTCCCCCGCCCCGGAGATCGGCGGATCGTTCGTCCCATCCTCGGCCCGCTCCGCGTGGCGGACCAGGAAGACCATGGTCGGCTCCGACTGGGCCGCGACGGGGGCGAGGTCCGCTGCGGTGAGGGCGGCGAGGAGGAGGATCGCGACGACGGGGACGCGCAGTGCGGCGGCGACTCTGGAAGCGTGACGGAGTGACATGACGGCCGGCCGGGCGAGAGCGGTTCAGCGACGTCTCGACGATAACCGGACGGAGACCGCGGCGGCCACTGCGGCTCGAAGGGTGGCCCCACCCACCTCGTTTCCGCGATCTTTCAGGTGAGCGGGCGAGAGAGGATCGCCGGCGGCTCAGACCGTCGGAGGAAAGTCCGAGCTCCGCAGGGCAGGGTGCCGGGCAACGCCCGGGCGCCGCGAGGCGACGGAAAGTGCCACAGAGAGCAGACCGCCGATGGCCGCCTTCGGGCGGATCAGGCAAGGGTGCAAGGGTGCGGTAAGAGCGCACCGGGCCGCTGGTGA
>JANQME010000123.1 GCA_028280205.1 Longimicrobiales bacterium | reverse complement strand
TGTCGCCACGTTTCCGGGACGGGACTGGAGCGTGCGCGCGAAGTTGGCGCCGCGCGCGATCGCCGCGCCGGCCAGCGTGCCCGGCGCGAAGGCGTCCGGCGCCTCCCGACCCACCAGGTCCACGGCGTCGACGACAGGCGTGGGGTCGTCCTCGTCCTCCGCGCGGAGCTCGTCGAAACGCCACGCGGCCAGCGCGGCGCCCTCGGCCGCCGCCTGAGCCCGCGCTTCGGGCGGAACGCCCTCGAGCCCGTCGAGCCCGACGGAGAGCGACGTGACCCGGAGCCGCTCGGCGGCCCGCACGGCCCGTCCGGCGAAGCGCCGCACGCGCTCGACGTCGAGGTCGCCGGCCTTGCCGACGCCGAGGAGGAGCACACGCCCCGGCCCGCCGTCCGCGCCGTAGAGCACGATCTCCTCGTCCTTCCGGCCACGGACGTCGCCGGACGCGAACGCCCGGCCCACGGCGCCTCCGAGCTGCCCATCGAGCGCCGAGAGCCGGTCGGGGACACCTTCGGCATCGTCGTCGAGCACGGCGACGGCGAGGAGGGGAGTGTCGTGGACGTGGAGGTCGGCGTCGACGTAGCGGAGCTGCATCGGATGGGCTCGGGAGGTGGGTCGGGGGCAGCCCGGAATCTTGAGGCAACGAGCCGGTGCTGGAAAGCCACCGGGTGTGAGGGACGGGGGCTCTAACCCGCGCCCGACGCCCCGTTCCGCACGTCCTCGACCGTCTCCGAAACGAGCCGGTCCACGACCTTCTTCAGATCACCGGTCTCGGCGAACGTCCGGAGCTGCCGATCCGCGCTGGTCCCCTCCTCCAGGATGGTGAAGGCGTACTCCACCTGCTCCCGGCTGCCGAGGTCGTCGAGCACGTCGTCGAGGAACCACCCGATGAGCTCCTCGATGAGCTCGCGCGCCGGACGCTCCGTCTCGCGCCCGAGGTCGAGAAGGTTGCCGGAGACTCCGTAGCGCACCGCGCGCCACTTGTTCTCCTCGATGAGCGAAAGCGGGTAGACGCGGAACGTCATGTTGTCGCGTCGGAGCTTCCACAGCTTCGCCACGAGTGCCTGGATGATCGCCGCGATGCACGTCGCCTCGTCGACGCGCGTGCACATGTCGCAGACACGGAACTCGAGCGTCGGGTAGAGGTGATGCGGACGCAGATCCCACCAGATCTTGGACGCGTCCGGGATCGCGTTGGCGTTCACCAGCGAGCGCACGATGTGCTCGTACTCCGCATGCGTCGCGAAGGTGGGCGGGATCCCCGTGCGCGGGAAGTTGCGCCACTGGACGCTGCGGTACGACCGGAGACCCGTGTCCCGTCCGATCCAGAACGGCGAGCTGCTCGAGAGCGCGAGCACGTGCGGGAGGAAGTAGCGCGCCACCTTCATCGCGTCGATCAGGAAGTCCCGATCCTCGATCCCGACGTGGACGTGCATGCCGAAGATCAGGTTCTTGCGCGCGAGATCCTGGAGGTCCTGCTCCACGCCCAGGTACCGCTCCAGGGGCGTGATCTCCTGCTCCATCCACGACGAGAACGGGTGCGTGCCCGCCGCCAGGATTCTCCGGCCGTGCTGCGCGGCCAGCTCGTGCACCGCCCCGCGCAGCCGCACGATCTCGGCGCGGATCTCGGCCGGCGTGCGGCAGACATGGCTCCCGACCTCGATCACCGACTGGTGCAGCTCGGGCTTGATCCCCTCGACGGAGATGTTGCCCTCCGCGTCGAGGAGCTGGGTGATGTAGGAGGAGAGCTCGCCGGTCTCCGGATCGACGACCTGGTACTCCTCTTCGATCCCGAGGGTGAGGGATGGATCCTTCATCGGGCCACTCCGCGGGCGTCCGGGGGGATGCTCACACCCCGTCGACGATCGTGTTGAGCGCCGGACTCGGACGCATCGCCGCCGCGGCGCGCTCCGGGTCGGGCCGGAAGTAGCCGCCCAGCTCCTGGGGCTCGCCCTGGGCGGCGTCGAGCTGGGCGAGGATCGTCTCCTCCTGCTCGGCGAGCGCGGACGCCACCGGCCCGAAGCGCTCCGCCAGGCCGGAGTCGTCGGACTGGGCGGCCAGCGCGCGGGCCCAGTACAGCGTCAGGTAGAAGGTGCTTCCCCGGTTGTCGAGCTCGCCCACCTTCCGCGACGGCGAGCGTGCGTTCTGCAGATACGCCGCCGTGGCCTCGTCGAGGGCGTCGGCGAGTGCTCGGGCCCCCGGGTTGTCGAACGTCTCGCCGAGGTGCTGGAGCGAGGCGGCCAACGCCATGTACTCGCCGAGCGAGTCCCACCGGAGGTGCCCCTCCTTCACGAACTGCTGGACGTGCTTGGGAGCCGAGCCGCCCGCGCCGGTCTCGAAGAGCCCGCCCCCGTTCAGGAGCGGCACGATCGAGAGCATGCGCGCGCTCGTCCCGATCTCGAGGATGGGAAAGAGGTCCGTGAGGTAGTCGCGCAGGACGTTGCCGGTGACCGAGATCGTGTCCTCGCCGCGGCGGATCCGCTCAAGAGAGTACTCCATGGCCTCGACGGGAGCGAGGATCTCGAGCGTCAGGCCGTCCGTATCGTGCTCGGGCAGGTACGTTTCGACCTTCCGTACGAGCTCGGCGTCGTGGGCGCGCGCTCGGTCGAGCCAGAAGACCGCCGGGGCGCCGGTCGCCCGGGCCCTCCGCACGGCGAGCTTCACCCAGTCGCGCACGGCGGCGTCCTTCGTCCGGCAGGCGCGCCAGATGTCGCCGACCTCGACGGCATGCTCGAGGAGCACCGCGTCGTCCGCCGTGACGATCCGCACCGTCCCGTCGCGTTCGATCTCGAAGGTCTTGTCGTGGGAGCCGTACTCCTGCGCCTTCTGCGCCATGAGCCCGACGTTCGGCACGCTTCCCATCGTGGACGGGTCGAACTGGCCGTGGGCCTGGCAGTCGCGCACGACCGCATCGTAGATCCCCGCGTAGCTCGACTCCGGGATGACGGCCTTGGTGTCCTGCAGCGCACCGTCCTGGTTCCACATCCGGCCCGAGTCCCGGATCATCGGCGGCATCGACGCGTCGATGATGACGTCGCTCGGAACGTGGAGGTTCGTGATGCCCCGGTCGGAGTCGACCATCGCGATCCCGGGACCCGCATCGTACGCGGCGGCGATGTCGGCCTCGATCGCGAGTCGCTCGGGATCCGGGAGCGTCGTCACGCGCCCGAGCACGTCTCCGAGGCCGTTGTTCGGATCCACGCCGAGCCGCTCGAAGGTCTCGGCGTGCGTCTCGAACGTGTCGTGGAAGAAGGTGCGGACGGCGTGGCCGAAGATGATCGGGTCGGAGACCTTCATCATCGTCGCCTTCATGTGCAGGCTGAACAGCACGCCCTGCGCCTTCGCGTCGGCGATCTGCTCGCGCAGGAAGTCGACGAGCGCGCGGCGGCTCATGAAACTCGCATCCAGGACTTCGCCCTCGAGGAGTGCGAGGTCGTCTTTCAGCACGGTGACCGTGCCGTCCGCGGCCACGTGCTCGATGCGCGCGTCGACGGCGCGGTCGAGGGTGACGGAGCGCTCGTTGTGCCGGAAGTCGCCGCCCGACATGGTCGCGACGTGCGACTTCGAGTCCTCGGGCCAGGGACGCATGCGCGGCGGGTGCACGCGTGCGAACGCCTTGACCGGCTTGGGGGCCCGCCGGTCCGAGTTGCCCTGCCGGAGCACGGGATTCACGGCGCTCCCCTTCACCGCGTCGTAGCGGGCCTTCACCTCCCGTTCGTCCGCGGTGCGCGGCTCGTGCGGATAGTCGGGGAGCGGAAAGCCCGCGGCCTGCAGCTCGGCGATGCACGCGGTCAACTGCGGGATCGACGCGCTGATGTTGGGGAGCTTGATGACGTTCGCCTCGGGGGTCTCCACCCGCTGTCCGAGCTCCGCGAGGTCGTCCGGAACCCGCTGCGACTCTTCGAGGACGTCGGGCCAGACGGCCAGGACCCTCCCCGCGAGCGAGATGTCGCGCGTCTCGACCGGGACCCCCGCGGCTCCCGCGAACGCGCGGATCACCGGAAGGAAGGCGTGCGTGGCGAGCGCAGGCGCCTCGTCGGTCCAGGTGTAGACGATCGGCGGCGATGACGGCATGGGGGCTCGGGCGGTGTGGGTCGGTGTGGCGCGGGTCTCCACGGAGGGGCGCGACAGTATAGGCGGGCGGGCGCCGGACGCCCAGTTGGGACCGGGCGCCGCGAAGAACGGCGAGCGGAGCCATATTCACCGCGTGAGCGACGAGTCGAGGGATCGAGCAGACACGGGCACGCCCCGAAGGAGGGATCGCCGCGCGGACGGCGGGCTCCCCCTGCGCGCGCAACTCTCGATCTCGGAGACGCTCGCGCCGTTCGCGATCCGGTTCACGTGGGCCGCCGTCTACTTCGCGGTGGTGTTCGCGATCGGGACCGTCGGTTACAGGTCCCTGGAGGAGTGGTCGTGGTTCGACTCCTTCTATATGTCCGTCACGACGGTCAGCTCGGTCGGCTTCATGGAGGTCCACCCCCTCTCCCAGCCGGGCCGGAGCTTCACGGTCTTCCTCATCGCGCTCGGTGTGACGGGCCTCGGGGTCTGGTGGGCACTCATCACGGCGCTCATCGTCGAGCTCGACCTCGGCGGTGCGCTTCGGAGGCGGAAGAAATTGCGAGAGATCGACGAGCTTGAGGATCACCACATCGTCTGTGGCGCCGGGCGGGTCGGACGCATGGTCGTCCGCGAGCTGCACTACGCCGGCGTTCCGCTCATCGTCATCGAGCGCGATCCGGAGCAGGTCCGGGCGCTCGAGCAGGACGACACCGACGTGCTCGTGATCTGTGCCGACTCGACCAAGGAGCGCGCTCTTCTCGATGCGGGCGTCGAGCGGGCGCGTGGGCTCGCGGCGTGTCTGGCCGACGACGGCGACAACCTCCTCGTGTGCCTCGCGGCCCGACACCTCAACCCGAGGCTGACGACCGTGGCTCGGGCGAACGACGAGGAGTCGGTCGAGCGGCTCCGCCGAGCCGGGGCGGATCACGTGATCTCACCCACGCTCACCGGCGGTGTGCGGATGGCCTCTACCCTCGTGCGGCCGCACGTCGTCGGCTTTCTCGACACGGCCATCCTCGGCCCGCACCTCGATCTCCGACTCGAGGAGGCCGAGATCCCGACGGGTTCGCCGCTGGCGAACCGCTCGCTCCAGGATGCGGGCATCCCGCAGCGCACCGGGCTCGTCGTGATCGCGCTCCAGCGAGGCGGCGATCCGGAGCGACAGATCTACAACCCGGGACCGGCCACGACGCTCGAGGAGGGGGACGTCATGATCGTCCTCGGGGGCGAGGGGCAGATCGAGTCGCTGCGCGACTACGTCCTGAACGGCGGGGGCGCTGCACGTCCCGCGTGAGCGGGCGGCTCAGCGGCCGAAGAGGTCGCGCGCCTCCAGCCCGACGCGGAAGCGTCGCTCGATCACGGACTGCCACCCGCCGGGGCGGGCGTCGAGCAGGTTGTCCACCCCCAAGGTCAGCAGGAGCGACCGCGGCAACTGCAGCGTGGCAGCCGCGTCGACGGACAGGAACGCCTCCTGGGTGTCGATCACCGACGCCTGGCCGGAGCCGTCGATCCCGAGGATCGGGGCGTCCCCGGTGGCGTGGGCGGTGACGTTGACGAGGAGTCCGTCGAGGAGCGCCGGGATCGTCCGGCCGAACCGCACCCGGCCCGAGTGGCGCGCCCGACGGTCGAGCGGCAGATCGTCGGCGAGGGAGCGGGCATCGAGGAGCACGTACTCCGCCCGCACCTCCCAGAGGCCGATCCGGCCGCTCCCCGTCGCCTCGACGCCACGAGTGCGGGCGTCGCTGAAGTTGCGCGGCGAGTAGACGAGGAGCCCCGCGGGATTGTTCCCGATGAAGCTCGACTCGATGAGGTTCTCGATGCGGTTCGTGTACCCCTCGATGCCCAGGCTCACGGACGCCGAGGGCGCCCACTCGACGCCGGCCGTCACATTCCACGACGTCTCCGGCGCCAGGTCGGGATTGCCCTGCACGGTATAGCCGCCGCCGAGATTGGCGAAGTCCCAGGCGAGCTCCTTGAAGGACGGGGCACGGAAGCCCCGACCCGCGACGGCGCGGAGCCGCCACCCCTGCGCCGGCATCGTCGTGACGCCGAACGTGGGCGCCACCGTGTTGCCCCACCGGTCGTTGAACGTCGCGCGCGCGCCCGCGCTGATCGTGGCGGGGCCGACGTCCCACGCGTCCTGCGCAAAGACGTCGAGCTGCTGATCCGACGCCCGATTCTCCAGGATCTTGTCGGGGGAGCGGATCTCGCGCCGCGATCCCTCGACGCCTACGTCGAGCGCGTGTGATCCGGCCGATACCGAGTACATGAGCGTGCCCCGGTAGAAGCGCTCGTCCTGGAGGTTGTCGTCGGCACCGGCGATGGGCGCGTCCCCGCGCGACTGCCGGAACAGGTGCTCGTAGTCCTGCGCGAGCGCCTTGACCGTCCATTCGCCGCCCAGGTGGGTCAGCGTCGCCTGGGTCCACGCCGTGATGCCCTGGTTGTCGTTGAAGCCCGAGAAACCGGCCCCGACCGGCCACTTCTGCCGCTCCCGCATGTACGAGACGTCCGCGCGTACCTCCAGGTCGTCCGTGCCGAGCCAGCGCATCGTGGAGCGGGCGTCCCAGACCCGTGCGAAGGCGCCAGCCGTCTCGTCGCTGCCGGGCACCTGGTCCTGCTGGCGCCAGCTTCCGGTCGCGCGATAGCGGAGATCACCGCCGCCGGAGAACGTCGCCTCGCTTTCGTAGCGACCGCCACCGCCCGAGAGCACGCGGGCATCGGTGCGGAAGCCCCGCTGCGGGTCACGCGTGACGACGTTGATCACGCCCCCAAGCGCGTCGGTGCCGTAGAGCGAGGAGAGTGGACCCTTCACCACCTCCACGCTCTCGACGCCGGAGAGGGACAGACGGCTCAGATCACGGTTCTCCAGGAGGGCGCCGCTCGCCGGCTGTCCGTCGATGAGCACCAGGACGCGTGCGTCGCCGATCCCGCGGATCATGATGTTCGACCCCGTCGGCGTCCCCGCCTGCGACTGAAGCCCCGGCATCTGCGAGAGGAGGGATTCGACGGAGGGAGCGCTGACCCGCCGGATGTCGCGGGCCGTGACCTCGGCGATCGGGACGGCGATCTGCGAACGCCGCTGGGAGCGCCCGCCCGCCGTGACCAGCACGGACTCGAGTTCGAGCGGGTCGGGCTCCAGCGAGAAGCGCCACCCGCCCGCCTGCGCTTCGGCACGCGAGAGCGTCAGCGGCCGATGACCGAGCGAGCGTACCTCGAACCAACCGGACCCGGACCATCGCGCTGGTACCCGGAAGCGACCAGCGACATCAGCTTCCGTCCGGTCGACGGGATCCGTCTCCGGGCCGGCCGGCTTCCAGAGGATCTGCGCCATCGGCACGACGGCCCCGGAGGTCGAGTCGACAACCCACCCTTCCTGGGCCGCGAGCCCCGTCGCGCCGGCGCAAACGAGAAGGGCCGTGAGTCCCGCGATCCGGCCGAAGGTCACTGGATCTGCTCGAACCTCACAGTCGGGAAGCCGGAGTCCCCCGTCGAGTTGTAGTAGTCTGTGACCTGCACTTTGTAGACTTCGCTCCCAACACGAACGAGGAAGACGTTGTACGTCGGGAAGAGCCGCATGCTCCCGTCGATGTTGTACCAGAAGACGCCCTCGGGGCCGGAGAACGAGCTCGGGAAGGCACCCGCGGTCGAGGAGAGGAAGGCTCCGTACTCCGGCGCGTCGTCGGCGGCGGTCAGGGCCGAGAAGTCCTCGGCGGCGTCGATTGGGAAGGTTCCCGCGCCGGCCGTGGCGTTGAGCGTGATCTCGGCACCGGGATCGAGCGAGAAGTCCCAGGCGCCGGTCGGACCCACGCTGGCGCCGGTCTCCAGGTCGATCCACACCGGACCCATGGAGACGTCGGCCGTCACCGTGTCGATCGCGGACAGCGTGCCGCCGGAGGGCTGATGGCGCACCTCGAAGGTCGCGGCTCCTCCGAAGGTGAAGCCGATCGCGCGCAGCACCGCGTGCTCCCCATCGGCGAGCCGGACCTTCCACGCCTCCTGAGGATTGGCCTGCGGTCCCGTGGCGCCGAAGGTCAGCCACGCCGTCGCGTCCTCGACGAGTCCATCCTCGATGAACGCAGCGCCGGCGATGTCCGTCTCCGTGACCGCCTCGAAGTCGGCGTCGGCATCCGAGAGGGTGAGCGCGAGGACGGCGGCGGAGTCGAGCGCCGCGTTGTTCTCCAGATTCGCGCCCTCGACGTCGCCGGGGCCCGACACGCCACCGTTGAGCTTCACGGTGAAGCGGCGGAACGCCATGTCCCACTCGGTCGACGACCCGGGGTCGGCCACGGTCAGCACCGATCCGCCGTCCGCGAAGGTGAAGTAGGTGAAGCCGATCGGGTCGGAGGCGTCGATGGTCAGCTCGCCCTCGATCGGGTCGTCTTCGGGGGCGGTGGTCTCGTCCTCGCACGCGGAGACGACGAGGGCGAGCGCGAGCAGCGCGAGGGCGGCTCGGGAAGTTCGGGGGAAGCGCATGAGGGTCCGTCTTTCGCGACAGGTGAAAATGATTCTCAACCAGCGCGGAGAAGCTCGAAGCGTCCTGGTTTCGAGGCAATTCGGCCCTTTACGGGCACCCGCTCCGTAGATGTACGGAGCGTGGCCTAGCGGGCGCCGGCACGACGCTCGAGCACCTGGACCGTGTACCCGATCCCGTCGATCCGGAGCGCCGCGACCGGCTCGTACCGTTCCCGGATCCACGAGAAGAGCGTGGTCCCGTACCCGGTCCCGAACGAGCCCCGGCCGTACTCCGAGGTGTCCTTGGGCACGATCACGATCGCGTCCGGCGGCGAAGCCCGGAACGCCGCAGCCCAGGCCGTGTCGCCGAACAGGATCTCCTCGGGTGGCATGAAGTTGAGGTAGGGCGTCGGATTCGGGGTCCGGGCCAGGTAGTTGATCATCACGCCCTCGGGCAGCACGACGACCGACGCGTAGCCCGCGCCTCGCAGGTGATCGACCGCGAGCTCGACGAACGCGCCGCGGAGATCGGCGCGGTACGCGTCCCTACCGGAGCCCACCCGTTCGGTCTTGCGCTCCATCCATTCCCCCG
>JANQME010000116.1 GCA_028280205.1 Longimicrobiales bacterium | reverse complement strand
TCGAGCGTAGTGAGCCGCATCCGTCAGCCGTGCGTGGCGACGGGCATCCGTCAGCCGGTCGCCTCTGCCGCGAGCGCCTCCGAGAGATGCTCGGGATACTCGCCGGCGGCGACGCGTTCGCGCAGGATCGAGGTCGAGCGTTCACGATCGGCGGCGTGCGTGATCCCGAACCAGCGGTCGGTTGCCTGGAGCACCCGCACCTGTGTGGCCCCCACCTCGATCTGGGCGCTGATCGAGGTGGAGAGGAAGTACTCCTGGTGCGTATCGGCGCCCCAGTAGCCGAGGAAGCGTCGGAACTGGCGCTCCAGGATCTCGACGACGGGTGGTGTGAAGCCCCAGAGGTTCATCGAGACGATCTCCTGGCCGGTGAGCTCGACGGGCTCGCCGTCGGTTCGGTACCCGGTGATCCATCCGTCGCGCCGCTGGATGTTCTGTACCTCGGTCACGCGGTCGAGGAGGTTGCCGCGCGAGAGGACGCACACACCGCGCGCCACTCCCCCGGCGCCGGAGAGTGTGCGCTCGAGCTGGTATCCGACGACCACGGCGCCTTCGGGCGCCGGACGGACGGAGAGCTGCTCGTGCAGCAGCCCGAAGGCTTCCGGACCGTATAGATCGTCTGCGTTGCACACCGCGAAGGGCCCGTCGATTCCTTCGGCGGCACACAGCACCGCGTGCGCCGTGCCCCACGGCTTGACGCGTTCCGGCGGGGCCGTGAAGCCCTTGGGGAGACGGTGGAGCTCCTGAGAGACGAAGCGGGTCTCGACGGCGTCTCCCACGACCCGCTCCACATGGTCGCGTACGTCCTCGAGGATCTCTTCGCGTACGACGTACGTCACACGATCGAACCCCGCGCGCACCGCATCGTATACGTTGTAGTCCATGATGGCTTCGCCACCCGGACCGAGTCCGTCGAGCTGCTTGAGGCGTCCGTACCGGGTCGAGAGACCGGCCGCCAGAACGACGAGGGGGAGGCTCATCGCGTGCGGGGGCTGGAGGGGAGCGACGGACCGGAATGTGCAAGGCCACGCGTACGGATGCGAGGGCCGCCGGTCTGGTGCCCAGTCCTGAGATTGTTTATGCATTTGAAATGAATAAAGAATCATCCGCGGCTCTCGCCGACGAGCGTGAGGCCCGCGAATTCAAGCCGATCTCCACGCCCCGGCGCCGGATCGTGCTCAAGTTCGGGAGCCGTCTGCTCACGGGTGGCTCGACACGTCTCGATCCCGAGCGAATGGCCGCCGTGGCTCGAGCCGTGGTGTCGGCGCCCGGCCAGCAGGTCGTGATCGTCACCAGCGGCGCCGTCGCGGCGGGCTTTCGGGCGCTCGGCCTCGACGTTCCGCCGAAGCGGGTGGAGGAACGGCAGGCCGCGGCGGCGATCGGGCAGGGACACCTCATGTCGATGTGGGCCGAAGCGTTCGGCGCGACCGGCCGCACCGTGGCCCAGGTGCTGCTCACGAACGACTGCCTCACCGATCGCAAGCGGTACAACGCCGCTCGACGGGCGCTCGGCGCGCTCCTGAACGCCGGGATCGTGCCGATCGTGAACGAGAACGACACGGTGAGCGTGGACGAGATCGAGGTCGGGGACAACGACAACCTCGCGGCGATCACGTCGGCGCTCGTGGACGCGGACCTGCTGGTGCTCCTCACGGACGTGCCCGGGGTCCTCACCGGAGATCCGGAGGAGGACGACGACGTGCGGGTCGTCGAGCGGGCCGAGAGCCCCGACGAGCTGCGCGCACTTTGCTTCGCGAAGAAGGCGATCGAGTCGACCGGCGGGATGGTCACCAAGCTGGAGGCGGCGGAGCGTGCGGGGCGATTCGGGATCCCGACGGTCATTGCGGACGGCACGAGCTACGAGGTACTGGCGGCGGCCGTCGAGGGTCGGTCTGCGGGTACGTTCATCGCGGCGGACGAGGCCCCGCTGTCGGCGCGTGCCCACTGGATGGCCGTGCAGAAGGGGCTGCAGGGCCACCTCGTCGTCGACGACGGCGCCGTGGCAGCGCTGCGGCGCCGGGCCAGCCTCCTGCCGAGCGGCATCGTCGAGGTCGGCGGCCACTTCCGGCGTGGCGACCTCATCTCGGTCCTCGACGGCAAGGGAATCGAGCAGGCGCGTGGGATCGTCCGCTTCGACGATCGGGAGGTCGAGCGGATCCGGGGTCTGCACACCGATCAGGTGCGCGAGGCGCTCGGAGTGGACCACGGACACGTGGTGATGCGGCCGGACCGACTGGTGCTGGCCGAGCGAGGGGGCGTGGTGGAGATCAGTACGGAGCCGGTGGAAGCAGACCACGGAGAAGAGATGTGACGACGCTGATGGAGCCGTCGGTGGAGGAGACGATCGTGTCGATGGCGCGCCGTGCACGCAGGGCTGCGGCTGCCCTGGCGCGCAGCACCGCGGACCGACGCGCGGAGGCGCTCCGGCACGTGGCGGAGGCCATCGAGGCGAGGGAGGACGAGATCGTCGCGGCGAATGCCCTCGACCTGGCCGCGGCCGACGAGGCCGGCGTCTCGGGCGCGATGCGGAACCGACTCGAGCTCGATCGGGACGGGGTGGCCAGGCTGGCCACGGCGATCCGCGAGGTGGCCGATCAGCCCGACCCCCTCGGTGCCGTCGAAGACGAGCAGGTGCGCCCCAACGGACTGCGCGTGGCGCGCATGCGGATCCCGCTCGGCGTCGTCGCGATGATCTACGAGAGCCGGCCGAACGTCACCTCCGACGCGGCGGCCCTCTGTCTGAAGGCCGGCAACGCGGTCGTCCTGCGCGGCGGCTCGGAGGCGATCCACTCCAACCGTGCCATCGCCGAGGCGATCCGTGAAGGTCTCGCCGACTCCGACCTACCCGAGGACGCGGTGCAGCTCGTACCGGTCGCGGACCGGGAGGCCATCGACGTGCTCCTGCGGCAGGAGGAGTCGATCGACCTCGTGATCCCGCGGGGGGGTGAAGGACTCATCCGTGCGGTCACGGAGAAGAGCCGGATCCCGGTGCTGCAGCACTACAAGGGGGTGTGCCACGTCTATGTGGACGAATCCGCCGAGCCCCGACGGGCCGTCGAGATCGTGCACAACGCCAAGGTGCAGCGTCCGGGTGTGTGCAACGCCGCCGAGACGCTCCTCGTGCACGAGGGCGTCGCGTCCGGACTCCTCCCCGAGATCGCTCGCCGGCTCGTGGCCGACGGAGTGGAGCTGCGCGGATGCGAGCGCAGCCGCGGGATCCTGGTCGACGAAGGGATCGAGATCACACCCGCAGAAGAGGACGACTGGCGCGCCGAGTACCTCGACCTGACGCTCGCCGTTCGAGTCGTGCCCGACCTGGAGGGCGCGCTGGACCACATCGCGACGTACGGCTCCTCGCACACCGAGGCGATCGTCACGGATGACGACGAGGCGGCCAGGACCTTCGTCGGCGCCGTCCAGTCGTCGACCGTGTTGGTCAACGCGAGCACGCGCTTCGCGGACGGCGGCGAGCTCGGCCTCGGTGCCGAGATCGGCATCTCGACCTCGAAGCTCCACGCCTTCGGCCCGATGGGCGCGAACGAGCTGACGACGAGGAAGTTCGTCGTCTTCGGAGAGGGTCAGATCCGGAGCTGAGCCGCCACTGGAACTTCCGGACGTTCTGTGCTCGTATAGGGGGCCATGGACGAGATCCACATCCCGAACGACGCGACGTACGCTCCGTTCTCTCTGACCGACGTCATTGCGACCGCTCCGCTCGCCTCGCGGCTCCTGCTGGGCGCGACGCTTCCGGGCCGGGTGCTCAGCGCCGCGGCGCTCGGGATGTACGCCGGCAGCGCGCTCAAGGACTGGGTGAGTCGAAGAGACGTGCGCTGGATCGACTTCCAACGGGAGTTCGGGTGCGACGTCCGCACCCTCGAGTCGATGCCCCGCCAGGCCCGGAAGGACGAGGTCTTCCGGATCGCGACGCGTCTCGACGAAGGCTTCACGGACGAGCGCATCCCGCGGGACGAGTTGGCCGTGACGGTCAACGAGCAGCTCACCGAGTACATCGCGGGGATCACCGGCCAGCGGGTGCACACCAGCTCCGAGGTGCGTGACTTCACCCTCGCCCGGCTGGTCTTCCCCTTCGCGATGGGCGTCTGCGATGTCGTTTCCGGTGACGTCGCGCTCTTCCGGGACACCGGGATCTTCGAGCCGCACATCATCTGCCACGAGTTCGTGCACCGGAAGGGATACTGGAAGGAGCTGCACGCCCAGGCGCTGTCGTACTTCGCGCTGATGTCCTCGGGTGACCCGGTCCTGGTCCAGGCCGCCCGTGCGGAGCGGCTGCACCGGCAGCTCAAGGTGCTCGCCGCGGACGACCACGAGGTCTACCACGCGCTCGTGGAATCGCTCGACGTGCGCCGAGAGTTGAAGGAGGAGTTCCACGCCCTCCGCCCCGAGCCGGGCGCCTACGAGAGCTCGGTCTCGGTCGTGATGAAGCGCCTGTACGACGAGCGCCTCCGGCTCACCGGTCAGAACGGGCTCTCCGACTACGACGAGGGCTTCACGAACCTGCTGTGGACCTTCTCGCGCAGCCGTAGGGCCCGCCAGGAAGCCCGCCAGGCCTCGATCTGAGCTTCCGGAGGCGCACTCCGGGGTGCGTCACCGGATTGTCGTCAGGCGCCGTCGAAGAGATCGGTCTGTGGGCCCGGCGGCTCCGGCGGACGTCGAAAGGCATGCGCCGAGAGCGAAGGTGGAGGTCCGAGACCCACCCTCCTCGACGCGACCCGGAAGAGGGAGCGGAGCTGGTCGGCCCACGGGCCTTCGCCCCGGCCCCGCACTTCGTACCGGGCGTCGTAGAGCGCTCCACGCCGCATGGCGCGGACCCGGTTCAGCACCTTCTCGCGCCGGTCGGGGGCGTGGCGCTGGAGCCAGTCGTCGAAGATCTCCTTGACGCCGTACGGGAGTCGCAGGAGGATCGTCCCCGCGAAGGTGGCGCCGGCGTCCGCCGCGGCCTCGAGGATGTCCGGGAGCTCGTGGTCGGTGAGTCCGGGTACGACCGGCGCGACGTTCACGCCCACCGGAATGCCGGCATCGGCCAGCACGCGGATCGCGCCCAGACGGCGGGCCGGCGAGGAAGCGCGCGGCTCCATCGCGCGCTGCAGTTCGTGATCGAGTGTCGTCACCGACAGGGCGACGGCCACGGCGCGGTGGCCGGCCAGTTCGGAGAGGAGATCGACATCTCTGGAAACGAGGTAGCTCTTGGTCACGATCTGAACGGGGTTCCGGAAGTCGGCGAGCACCTCGAGGCACCGACGCGTGAGGCGCAGCCGACGTTCGACCGGCTGGTACGGGTCGGTCACGCCGCTCATCCCGATCGCTTTCGGCTCCCACCGGCGGGACGAGAGCGCGGCCCGCAGGAGCTCCGGGGCGTCCTGCTTCACCACGATGCGGGACTCGAAGTCCAGCCCCGCCGAGAGCCCGAGGTACTCGTGCGTCGGCCGGGCGTAGCAGTACGCGCAGCCGTGGCTGCACCCCCGATACGGGTTGAGCCCTACGTCGAAACCGACGTCCGGGGCGTCGTTGTACGAGAGGATCGAGCGCGAGGAGTCCCTCAGCAGCTCGGTGCGCGGCGGCGGATCGTCCGGGTCGGTCCAGGCGTCCCGGTCGACGTGGAGCCGTTCGAACCGGTTGGGCGGATTCCAGTGGGCTCCGCGTCCTCGGAGCGTGGGCAGGGATCGAACCATGGCGCCTCCAGATACCGAACATAAACCGAAAAAACGGTAGCCGGTGAGCCGCTCCGGGGGAAGGGGGAACGAAAAACGCCCCACCCGACCTTCCGGCCGGGCGGGGCGTATCGACACGCGAATGCCGCGTCAGGCCATCTCGATGTCGTAGCAGACGCGCCAGTCGACCATGTTCTCCGGGTCGTCGGTGCCTTCGTCGGTAGGCTGATGACGCCCGATCCAGCCGGACGGGTCACCGCTGTACTCGCGCCGGTAGTCCTGGAGCTTGTCGTTGGCCGAGAAGTCGTCGAGCTCCTCGCCGAAGAGCTCGACGACGAGGCTGTCGCCGACCGGACCCTTGTAG